>DAINRN010000662.1:0-2070 GCA_036741815.1 Acidobacteriota bacterium | reverse complement strand
AGGAACGACAGCGGCTCCAGCCCGTCGACCGGCCACTCGAGCTCGAGCGTGCACTCGAAGGACTCCGCCCGCGGCGTGGCCACCAGCGGCTGGTCGTCCTCGCCCCGGGCCATGCGCCGCAGGCGCGCGCCGTCGGGGCCCAGACGCTCGGACAGTCCCACCGCGGGCAGGGCCGCGAGGTCGCCGAGGGTCAGGAGCCCCCAGCGGTGGAAGAGGTCCCGCCGCTCGGGCGCGAGGGGGAGGAGCTCGAGCGGGAGCGGCGCCAGGACCTCGCTCTCGCGCCCGGGCGGGACGACGGTGAGCCCGGCGCGGCCGCGCGCCGCGAGCAGGGCGGCCATGCGCGTCCAGGCCAGGGCGGCCTGCAGGTCCAGGCCGCGGCCCCGCCCGGCCTCCATGAGGCCCTGGCCCAGGACCGCCGGGCTCTCCCAGACGCGGGCCAGTCCCTGCAGGTCCAGGAGCACCGTCGTCCCCAGTCCCTCCACCCTCGGCGTGAACTCGCGGGCGATGTCCAGCAGGGCGCCCTCGGCGGGGAGCGGGCGCGGCGAGTGGAGGCATCCGTACATGTCTGTTCGTGGAGGCGCGAGGATGGGCCCTTCAAACGGACGCCTCGAGCTCGAAGGCCGCGAGCCGTGGGTGATGGCGCCCGACTGAAAGCTCGGCCCCGAGCCCACGCAACAATCGCCCCGGCCCCGCCGCGCCGGACCAGCGCGGCCCGCCTCGCAGCTCCAGCGAGGCGCCGCGGGGGCCGCGGGCCACGTGGGCCTCGGCGAGGAGCACGAGGGCCGCGGGGCTGTCGGCGATCATCCGCTGCAGCCGGATCCAGGTGGGGCCGGGCAATCGGCCCAGGTCGTGGGGCGGAAAGGCCGCCACGTCGAGGACCACGACCTCGAAGAGGCCCGACCCCACGAGCGTGGCCACGGCCGCCACCGCCTCCGTCAGTCGCCGCGCGCGGGGTCCCCGCGTTTCGCCGCGGAGCCAGAGCAGCCGGGCGAGGTCCACGCCCGCCGCCGCGGCCGACGCCGGGGCGAGGCAGTCCGCGGGATCCACCCAGGCCGCCAGGCTCCCCCGTCCCACGCAGGCGGCCACGAGCGACAGCACGAGGCCGGTGCGCCCCGAAGAGCGCGGCCCGTAGACCTCCGACAGCTCCCCTCGCGGCAGCCCGCCGCCGACGAGCGCGTCCACTCCGCGCACGCCCGTGGGGAGCGGGCGGAGCCGCCTGTCCTCACCGCGTAGCGGCGGGCCGTCGTCCTGCAGCCGGCGGCTGCGCAGGAGATCTTCCAGGGCGGCCTTCAGGGCGGTTGCCATTCGCTTTTTCTTCGCTAGCCGTGAATATCTGTCTTTCTGCTCCTCGTGTCAAGACAGGACGTCGAGGACATCGAAGAAGAGGAATAGGCATAGCGTCCTTATCTGGCGGGGCGGCGGCGCTACGGCGCCGCCGCCCTTTTTTTCGTGTCGCGGCTAACCGCGTGGTAAAGTAGGGCTTACCCCGCGGCCCCGGGTCCTCCCCGGGCCCCCCGCCCGGGACCCCTGGGTCCGGGTCGGGGGTGTCTGAAGAAGAACCCCTCAGGAGGTTGTGTTTGGCAGCGAACCATCAGGACGAGCACGAGCAGAGACTCGCGCTCTTCATCGATTTCGAGAACATCGCCATCGGCGTGCGCGACGCCCACTATCGCAAGTTCGACGTCAACCTCGTCCTGGAGCGCCTGCTGGACAAGGGCAAGCTCCTGGTCAAGAAGGCCTACGCCGACTGGAGCCGCTATTCGGACTACAAGCGCAGCTTCCACGAGGCGGCCATCGAGCTGATCGAGGTCCCGCAGAAATCGATCGGCGGCAAGAACTCGGCCGACATCCGCCTGGTCGTGGACGCCATGGACATGTCCTTCCAGAAGGAGCACGTCAACTGCTTCGTGATCGCGTCGGGCGACTCGGACTTCTCGCCCCTGGTCTCGAAGCTCAAGGAGAACAACAAGTACGTGATCGGCCTGGGGGTGAAGAACTCCACCTCCGACCTGCTCATCGAGAACTGCGACGAGTTCATCTTCTACGAGGACCTGGTGCGCGGCCAGCAGC
>DAINRN010000661.1:0-2075 GCA_036741815.1 Acidobacteriota bacterium | reverse complement strand
GCTCAGCGTCTCGTTGCCGGGCCGGTCGGTGCCGGCGCGCTGCGCCGCGCCCACCGGCCGAGCGTAGTGGAGCGTCGCGTGCGGGTTGGCCAGGGCGGTGTGCTCCACGTAGCGGTTGACGAAGCGCTGGCCCTGTTGCCAGTTCGCCACGATCTCCAGCTCGACCCGCGTGCCGTGCTCCTGGTGCCAGTCCGCCAGCTCGTCGTCGTGGGTCACGACGGGCTCGTTCTTGCGTGTATCGAGCTGTATGTCGAAAACGTGCGCCGCCTTCCTCTTGCCCACGCGGCTCGTGACGCGGATCGGCTTGCCCGTCGTGAGCTGCCCGTACATCGCGGCCGCGGAGATCCCGATGCCCTGCTGCCCCCGTTGCTGGCGCAGCCGGTGGAACTTGGATCCGTAGAGCAGCTTGCCGAAGATCTTCGGCACCTGCGCCTTGATGATCCCGGGCCCGTTGTCCTCGACCACGACGAGGAAGCGGCCCTCACCCTTGGTGAGCTCGGCGTTCTTCGGATCGGCCTCGAGCGCGAGGTCGTGGACCTCGACGCGCAGCTCGGGCAGGATGCCGGCCTCCTCGCAGGCGTCCAGCGAGTTGTCCACGGCCTCCTTGATGGTGGTGAGCAGCGCCTTGCTGGGGTTGTCGAAGCCCAGGAGGTGGCGGTTCTTGACGAAGAACTCGGAGACGGAGATCTCGCGCTGCTTCTGGCCAAGGGCCTCGGCGGTGGCCCTGCGAGCGGGCGCGGGCGCAGCCGCGGCCGGCGGCGGCACGGCGATCTCGGGCGCGGGCACCACGTTGGCCACCGGGGCCGCCGCCTTTGGCGTGGCCTCTGCTGCGGGCGGGCGCGGGACCTCGGCCTCGAACAGCGCGAGCTGCGGCCGCGCGGCCTTGCGGCCCTTCGCCGCGGCGGGCTTCTTCATTGCCGACACCCTTCCCAGGACTGCGCTCCTCTCTCGAAAATACGCCCCGTAGCATGCCCGCCACGCGTGCCCGGCGAGGTCCGCGCTGGGGTACCATGGGCGCCGTGCCGGAGCGACCCCTCACCTACGGCGATTACCTGAAGGTGCCCGAGCTGCTCCAGCTCCAGAAGGTCCTCTCCTCGCCGGCACACCACGACGAGCCGCTCTTCATCATCATCCACCAGGTCTATGAGCTGTGGTTCAAGCTCATCCTGCACGAGCTGGACACGGCGCAGCGGCACGTGGACGAGGACAAGCCCATCGAGGCCGCGCGGCTGCTGCGGCGCGTGGTGGAGGTGCAGCGGCTGCTCGTGCAGCAGGTCCGCATCCTGGAGACCATGCGGCCGCAGGACTTCCTCGGCTTCCGCTACCACCTGAACCCCGCCTCGGGGTTCCAGTCCGTGCAGTTCCGGGAGTTGGAGTTCGCGCTGGGCCTCAAGGACACCGACATCCATAAGCACCTGCTGTCCACGCCCGAGGAGACCGACCGGCTGCGCACGCGCCTGGCCGCGCCGTCGCTGGGCGACGTCTTCGACGAGCTGCTCGTGAGGCGGGGCTTCCCGCAGGATCCCCCTCCGCAGCCCGCGCCAGGCGGGCGCGCGCAGCCCGAGGAGTGGCGGCTCGGGGCCCTGGTCCGCGTCTACGAGGACGCCGACGCGTACGCCGACCTGCTGGCCCTGGCGGAGGTGCTGGTGGAGATCGACGAGTGCCTCACCCTCTGGCGCGCGCACCACGTGCAGATGGTGGAGAGGATGATCGGCTCCAGGCGGGGGACCGGGGGCAGCGAGGGCGTGGCCTACCTGCAGTCCACGCTGCCCAAGCGGGCCTTCCCCGACCTCTGGCGGGTCCGCACCCGGATCGGCCAGGAGCCGCAGTGAGAAAGGTTCGGTGATGCCGCGCTTCCGGAAGGCGAGCTGGATACTGCTGACGGTCGTGGCCGTCGTGGTCCTGGTCGGGAGCACGGTCTCGGCCTCGCTCGCCTACAGCGCCCGTCCGTACCCGATCGGTCCGGCGCAGCTGGACGAGGTCGCCGCGGGCCGCGCGGCGGTGGCGACGGCCCTGCGGGGCATCCGCGGGACGGCGGCGGCCTCCGCCGCGGCCTACGGCGCCCTGCTTCTGTC
>DAINRN010000660.1:0-2082 GCA_036741815.1 Acidobacteriota bacterium | reverse complement strand
CGAATCCCGTACCGGTTCCGCCCTTCCCCGCGACCTTCTCCTCCACGCCGTCGGCGGTGATCCTTTCGCTCTCCAGGGCGAAGCGGAAGGCCAGGCGGACCGCCCGGGGGCAGTGCGGTCAGGTCGGCGTGGAGAAGACCTGGAGGTGCACCGGCCGGTCCAGGCCCGCGAGGGCCTGCCGGGTCTCCGCGCCCAGGCCGCTCTCCCCGCGCGAGACGTCGAGGATCGTGTCCACGAGCGTCCCGAACTCGTAGCCGGAGGGCAGGCCGTACATCCGGATCCCGTTGTCCTTGTCCGCGCCCAGGATCGCGATGGCGGGTATGCGGGCGATGCGGAGGGCCGCCACCTTCTCCGTGTCGAGGATGAAGTTGTACGACTCCGCGGTCAGGCGCGGGTCGAGACCGCCGAGCTCCTCCACGAGGCGCTTGACCTGCTCGGAGTCGGGATCGGCCAGGGCCTGGGAGAAGACGGCCAGGCGGACGGGGTTCACGAGCGCGGCGAACTCCTCCTTGAGCTGGGAGGCGACGTCGTCCGCGATCAGCGCCATGAGAACACTATAGCTGGTCAGACCCAGGTCGGGAACCAAGTCCACGGCCGCACGCCGTTGCGGAGATCGTAGTAGTACCAGTCGACCGGCACGGGCAGCGCGACGAGGAAGGGAAGGAAGAAGAGGAACATCAGGACCGCGAGGGCCACGTAGGCCCGCGCCGGTATCCGCGCCGGCCCGTCCCAGGCGCGGTCGAGGATGAGGCCGAGGGCGAGGCAGGCGTAGGGTATGGCCTCGAAGAGATAGTGGCTGTAGTTGAGCGTGCGCGGCGAGATGCCCCACGGCAGGTACAGCGCGAAGAACCCCGCGCCCGCGAACAGCCGCCGCGGGTCCCGGCCCCGCAGCCCGGTGAGCAGCGCCCACGCCGCCGCGGGCACGGATGCCCACCAGAGCACAGGGTTGCCTATGGCGACGATCCCGCGGACGTAGGACGTGTCCTGCTTGAAGTAGTACCAGGTGGGCCGATACAGCCACGGCCAGGTGTACCACTTGCTGAAATAGGGATGGGTTGCGCGCAGCTGCGAGTGGTAGCGCCAGATGGCCACCTGGTGCGGCCACAGGTCGGCCACCCGGTGGCCCTGCCGCATCCACGGCACGTAGCTCAGCACGTAGATCGACACCGGGACCACGGCGAAGGCCAGGAACGTGAGGGCCAGCTCGCGCGGGGCGAAGAGGCGGCGCCCCCGTATGGCCAGCAGAACGCAACCGAGGAAGGCGGCCGCCCAGAGGCTGGTCCAGCGCGTGGAGAGGGCCAGCCCGAGGGCGGCGCCGGCGGCCGTCATCCATACCGCGGAGAGCCGCTCGCGGAGCGCGGCCTCGAGCACGAACAGGGCGGCCGCGACCTGGAACAGCACCGCGAAGATGTTGGTCATGGCTGTCCGGCTCTGGACGAGATAGACCCCGTCGGCCAGGAGGAGCACGCTGGCCAGGAGCGCGGCCCGCTCGGTGGCCAGCACGCGCCGGGCCAGGAGGAAGAAGACGGGGGCCAGCGCGATTCCCGCCAGCGCGGGCATCAGCCGCCAGGCCCACGGGTGATAGCCGAAAGCCCAGACTCCGGCCGCGATCAGCAGCTTGGCGGTGGGCGGGTGCACCCACTCCGTCGGGGGCTCGCCGTTCAGGTACTGCAGCGCGGTCTTGGCGTGGTAGACCTCGTCGAAGATCTCTTCCGCGGGGAAGCCGAGGCGGGGGAGGCGGAGGGCGGCGGCGGCAAGGGCCAGGATGAGGGCCAGGCGCAGGTCGCGCCGCCGGGCCGACGAGGGGGCGGACATCTTCCTCGCGAGTATATCGGAGGCGAAAGGAGCGGCTCCCGGCTAGCTCGACGGAGGCAGCAGCTCGACCGCGTAGGAGATGGGGATGGCGAACGAGTTGCCCCCGAACTTCGTCAAGAGCGCGTACTCCACCGCGATGACCTGGCCCTGCTTGTTGAAGATCGGCCCCCCGCTCCCCCCCTGGGTGGTGGCGGCGTCGAATACGATGTCGGTGGGGGTGACGTCGCCGATGTGGCCCTGCGTGGTGGTGGGCCGGATGAGGCCCTG
>DAINRN010000659.1:0-2083 GCA_036741815.1 Acidobacteriota bacterium | reverse complement strand
GACTTCCGCGTCCTGGACGACCTGGAGTACGACCGGGCCGACCTCGAGGCCCTGGCCGCGGAAGCGGCCGAGGAGTACGACATCAGCCCCGAGCTGGTGCTCGCGGTGATCGAGACCGAGTCCAACTTCCGCACGGAGGCCGTCTCCCGCGTGGGCGCCCAGGGGCCGATGCAGCTCATGCCCGTTACCGCGAAGGCGATGGGGGTCGCCGACCCGGAGGACGCGCGCCAGAACATCTTCGGGGGCACCAGGTACCTGAGCAAGCTCCTCGCCCGCTTCGACGGGAACGTGGCCCTGGCCCTGGCCGGCTACAACGCGGGCCCCACGGTCGTGGCCCGTCACAAGGGGATCCCGCCCTACGGGGAGACCCGCGGCTACGTCACGAAGATCCACAAGCTGCTGGCCGACACCGACGCTGCGTTCAACCTTCCCGCGCCAAGGCCGCGGGCCAGGGGGCGCAAGGTCCTGAAGTCCCGGACCGTCATGGCCCGCGCCGGGCTGAAGGACCGGCGCGCGGCCGGGATCCGCGCGAGCGTGACCCGCAAGCCGGCGCGCAGCTCAGGGACCAAGGCGATCGCGGTGAAGTACAAGACGCCGTCGCGGCGCGCGCGCCCGGCGGGGTCCCGCGTCTAGCGGCGCTTCAGCTCCAGCGACTCGACCGCCAGCTCCGCACGGCCCCCGGCCGCGGGCGGCATCCGCAGCTCCACCTGGTTGAAGCCGGGGATCAGGTTGCGTCCCTCTACCGCGAACAGGTGGTCCTGCCAGCGCGCGCTGGCGGTGCTCAGGCCGGCCGAGCGTCCGTTGGCCACGACCTCGAAATCGAAGGTGGGCAGGGCGCCCACGCTGCGGGCGCGAAGCGTGACCAGGTAGTCGCGCGGCTTCTGGACGGGCACCACGAGGATCGACCTCGCGGTCCGTGTCTGGCGCGCGGCGATCCCGTCCACCGCGGCCGGGCTCCTCCATCCCGACTCGAAATAGACGTGCGGCGCCCTCTCCCGGCCCGCGGCCCATGCCGTCCAGCGCGGGCCCTCGTCGTTCCAGAAGCCCAGGCCGTTGTCGAAGACGCGCACGCGGATCGGCTCCGGCCCCAATCGCGCGTAATGCCGCTCGACGAACGCGATCACCTCGGGAGGCACGCCCGAGCGCAGCCGCCAGTCGAGGAAGACCACTTTCGGCAGCGCCCGGCCCGTGCGGAGGGCCGAAAGGACCTCCTGCTGCTGGGCGCCGGTCTGGATGGCGCGGGGATCCGCGTAGAAGAACTGGTGGAAGAAGGGCTGGGGACGGAACACCCCGAGGCCGCTGTAGCCGTCGAGGGTCGTTTCCCCGGGCCCGACGTTGCGCACCACCCAGCGGATGCCCTGGAGCGTGTTCCAGTTCCCGCGGTCGAACGTCTCGCGCAGCCGCCCCAGCGGCTTGAGACAGGCGAGGGCGACGAGCGCCGCCAGTGCCGCGTATGCGACGGGGCGGGAGACGGGCAGGCGAAGGGCGGCGCGCACGAGGAGGGCCGCCGCCACCGCCGCCAGGAACGGCAGCACCAGCAGGAAATAGTGCCGCGTCACCGCGGGCAGGACGGACAGGGCCACGAGGAGCGCGATGGGCGTCGCCACGACGACGAGGTCCCCCTCGGGCCGCCCGCGGCCACGGACGAGGGCCAAAACCGCCGCCAGCAGGCCGATCGCCGAGAGGGCCACGAGCAACGGATCGTCGGTCACCATCTCGCGGACGAAACCGCCCGCGCCCGGCCCCGGCCACCGCGTGTTCAGGATGAAGTTCGCGGCGAAGAACGCCCGCACCGCGCCGTGGCGCGCGAAGTACGCGAGGGTGCCGGCCCACGGCAGGGCGAACCCCGCGGCCTGCGCGGCCACGTCCCGGACTCGCCCGGCCCGGTCGCCCCGGCCGAGGGCGAGGCCGACCAGCTCCGCCAGCGCCACCCCGGCGAGGCCGAAGAGGGCCTTCTGGGTGAACAGGCTGGCCGCGCCGAAGAGCACGCCGCTCGCGAAGAAGGCCGCGCGGCGGCCCGGTGGCCAGTCTCCGTCCTTGCCGCGCACGAGGACCACGCCCGCCACCAGCAGCGCGGCCGCCG
>DAINRN010000658.1:0-2084 GCA_036741815.1 Acidobacteriota bacterium | reverse complement strand
CCCGCGCCGCCACGCTACCCGCGTCAAGGGCACGAACGTCCTCATCAGCGACGTGACCGAGCGCCGGCTGCTCGACGAGCGGCTGCGCGACCTGCAGAAGATGGAGGCCCTGGGCGCGATGGCCGGAGGGATCGCGCACGACTTCAACAACCTCCTGGGCGCCATCGTGGGCAGCGTGGAGCTGGCCGAGCGCAAGGTCGGGCCCGCCCACCCCGCGGGGAACGACCTCAGGCGCGCCCGCAACGTGGCCCTGCGCGCCGCCGAGCACACGCGCCAGCTCCTGGGCTTCAGCCGCTCGCGGGTGGCCCGGGCGCAGCGCTTCAACCCCAATGAGGTCTGCCGCGAGGCCGTGGACCTGCTCCGGCCCACCCTCGATCCGCGGATCGACATGTTCTTCCGGCCCACGGTCCGCCTCTGGGACAGCAGCGGTGACCCCGGCGAGCTCGTGCAGGCGATCGTCAACCTGGTGGTGAATGCGCGCGACGCCCTGCCCGACGGCGGCTGGATCTCGGTGGAGACGGGCAACGTCGCCATCGACGAGACCTACGCCCGCGCCCACCCAGAGGCCCGCACCGGCGAGTACACACTCATCACGGTGAGCGACAGCGGGGCCGGCATCCGCCCCGATGTGCGGGCCCGGATGTTCGAGCCCTTCTTCACCACCAAGCCCACCGGGCACGGCACCGGGCTGGGCCTGGCCATGGTGTACGGCACCGTCCGCCGGCACGGGGGCTGGATCCAGTGCTACAGCGAGACGGGCCGGGGGACCCGCTTCTCGGTGTACCTGCCCCGGCTGGTGGCCACGCAGGCGGCCGCCGATTCCACCGCCGGCCGCGAGGGCCTGGCCGAACAGGGGCGGGAGACCATCCTCCTGGTGGAGGACGACGACACGTTCCGCCAGATCGGCACCGAGTGCCTGGGAGAGCTCGGCTACTCCGTGGTGGCCGCGCGCGACGGCATCGAGGCCCTGGAGACCTTCTCCTCGATCAAGGACGAGGTGGACCTCGTCATCCTGGACCTGACCATGCCCCGCATGAACGGGCGCGACGCGCTGGCCCGCCTGCGCGAGATCTCACCCGAGGTGAAGGTGCTGGTCACGAGCGGGCACCAGGGGGACCAGGAGGTCCGCGACGTCATGGACCTGGGGGCCCGCGGCTTCATCGCCAAGCCGTACCGCCTGGACGGGATGGGCCAGGCCATACGGGCCGCGCTGGAGACCGCCCCGCCCCTGGCCGCCTCGCAAAGGCGCTAGGCGTCCTATCCGTACCGCGTCGGCTCCCAGCGCAGCCCCAGGTTCACGATCCGCTGGATGAGGTCCCCGTAGGCGGTCCCCGCCTTCTTGGCGGACTGCGCGAAGTCCTCGTCGCAGGAGAGCTGCGGGTTCGGGTTGGCCTCGATCACATGAACGCCCGTGGTCTCGCTCATCCGGAGGTCGATGCGCGCGTAGCCGCTCAGCATCAGGTTCCGGTACACCCGCTTGCACATGTCCCGGATGCGCTCCTTCATCCCGTTGGGAAGCTCCCGGGCCTCCTCGCTCACGATGCCGTGCTTCTTCTGGTACTTCAGGCTCCACTTGAGCCGCTCGGTGGCGATGCGGCGGACCTCCTCCGGCATCTTCGTGAAGGACAGCTCCCAGATGGGCAGGACCTCGAGCCGCTCGTTCCCCATCACGCCCACGTAGAGCTCCCGGCCGTCGATGAACTGCTCGACCAGGGCGTCGGTGTCGGTGCTCTCGTGGATGAACTTCACGCGCTCTTCCAGCTTCTCGTCGTTCTCCACGACCGAGGCCTGGGAGATGCCGATGGAGGCGTCGAGGTTCAGGGACTTCACGAAGAGGGGGAACTTCAGCCGCGTCGGCCTCCGGATGCGCCGGCCGCGGGGGAAGATGGCGAAGCCGGGGACGGGGATGCGGTGGTACGACAGCAGCTTCTTGGCGATGGACTTGTCGCGCGACAGTAGCAGCCCCCGCGAGTTGCACCCGGTGTAGGGCAGCTTCAGGAGCTCCAGGTAGGCCACCACGTTCTGGTCGAAGGTGGAGACGTCGGCGAAGCCCTCCACCAGGTTGAACGCGATGTGGGGCTTGA
>DAINRN010000657.1:1874-2088 GCA_036741815.1 Acidobacteriota bacterium | reverse complement strand
CTTGCCGCTCATCTCTCGCCGGCGCGCCGCGTCCTCGAGGAGCGCTCGAACCGCTTTCTCGATAGTGCGTTCGTCCACTTCCGTGCCGAGCCCGAGATACTCCACCGTCCCACGCCGTGCGAACTCGCGCATGCGCTGATCCTCGCGCAGGTTCTGGCCGAGGACGATGCCCGGCGTGCCCAGGGCCGCGATCTCGTACACGGACATGCCCCCC
>DAINRN010000657.1:0-1864 GCA_036741815.1 Acidobacteriota bacterium | reverse complement strand
GAGCTCACCACCACATCGGCATCCAGCATCAGGTCCGCAATGTGGCCGTCCGCCTCGTGGCGGAGGGGCACGCGCCGGGCCAGGGTCCGCTCCAGGGCCTCGAACTCCCGGCGGTAGGAGAAGGCGGGGCCGGCGACCGCCACCACCTTGATCGCGGCGGGCAGACCTTGAAGGGCACGCGTCGCCTTGAGGGTCAGGCCCTGCGGGTCGCTGCCCCCGAAGGTGAGCAGCACCATCCGCGGCTCCTCCCGGACTTCCTTCTCCCGATCCCGGAATTGATCGCGCAGCATCGCGAACGCCGGGCCCCCGTAGAAGCCCTCCGGGGTCTCGCGGTCCTGGTTCATCACGGAGACGATGACCTGGGCGTAATGCTCGGTCGTCTCCAGGTCGGCGAGAGCGTCCACGAGGTTCACGGTGGTGGCGCCGATATGACTCAAAGCCGTGAGGTAGGCCGTCTCGAGGGTGGGCAGGTCGTTGATCAGGATGGCGGGGGCGAAGTCCCGGATATGGTCGAGGTCCGCCTCGATGCTTCGCCCCGCTACCACCCGTACCGGGTAGCCGTGTCGCGACACCGTGAGCAGGCCTTCGGTGTAATCGGCGCGCATCAAGAACGCAATCTCGGCCCGGGATCCAGAGCGCAGCGCGTCGGCGATGGCCAGCGAGCGGTACACGTGGCCCATGCCCATCTTGGCTCCGCCGTCCACGCGGAAGAGGACGCGCGGCTGGGCCAGCAGCCGCTCGGCCATCCAGAAGTCCTCGAGATCGTGGACGGTGAAGGCCGCGCGCTTGTCCATGACCAGATAGCCGACCCGGTCCCCGAAGCGGCTGGGCCCATCCAGCACCGCGCGGCGCAGCGCCACGACCGCGCCGTTCTCCTTGTAGACGGGCTCCTGCTCCTCCCGGCGTCCCTCCTTCTGGAAGAGGGGCGCGAGCATCCCGTCACGGGCCCGCCAGTTGAGCGTCCGGTCCTCGGTGACCGAGAGGACGGTGTCGTAGCCGCCGGACACCAGGCGGTCCACGGCCAGGTCCACGGCTTCGGCCTCGCGGAACGGGCTCGTGGCCTGGAGCACGACCACCACGTCGGCCCGGTCGCCCGCCTTCTCGATCTCACGCACGGCGTGGACGATGACGGGCTTCAGGCTCGGGATGTCCGCCGCCAGGTCTCCCGGGCGCAGGAAGGGAACGTCGCCGCCGTGCGCTTTCGCCACCTCGGCCACGCGGGGATCGTCGGTGGTGACGACGACCCGATCCACGCACGCGGCGCTGCGGGCCGCATCGAGGGTGTGGGCCAGGAGCGGCCGGTCTCCGAGCCGCTTGATGTTGAGGTAGGGCACGCTGTCCGTACCCCCGCGCGCGGGGACGATGCAGACGACGCGCAGGCCGTTCTTCATGAGGTCGGGGTCATTCTCTCGCGGGATGCGGCCAGGGCGGTAACAGGATCAGAAGGCGCGCGACTCGCCGCGCTGACGGCACACCCAGGCCCCGGGGATGCGGGTCGTGATCGTGGCCGCCGCCGTCCCCTCGGCCGCTCCGACGTGGAACGCAACGACGTGACGCGGCTTCCACCGGTCGCGGACGAACCCGAGGCCCTCGTCCTCCATCAGCCACCAATAGGGAACCAGGGCCACGTCTACCGGCCCCGTGGCCATGAGCGCGTCGAAGTTCCGGGCCGAGGCCTGGGCGTCGCCGAGGTGGAAGAGGACCTTGCCCCCGCACTCCAGGCGGTAGCCGAGGTTCTCCACGGGCATCCCGTGGTCGAGGGGAACGGCGTCGACGACGGCGCCCGCTTCCCGCAGGGCGGCCGAGGCCAGTCCGGGCGAGGGCCACAGCGGCCGCCACCTGGGCTTCAGGCTGCTCGGGATCA
>DAINRN010000656.1:1222-2100 GCA_036741815.1 Acidobacteriota bacterium | reverse complement strand
GCTGCTCGCCTACGGCGACATGCTGCGCCGCAGCGGTGAGCCGGCCCGAGCCCGTCCCCGCACCGGCCGCTCCCCGGCCGGTCGAGGCCGCGCCTGCCCCGAGCGTGCCCTCGGAGGCCGCCGAAGCCTCGGGCGGCCCACGTCCCGGGCGGCGGCGGCGCAGCCGGGGCCGCAAGCCCCGCGGGGCGTCCGTCCTCGCCGCGGGCGCCTACATCGATCCCGGCGCGGCCGCGCACCCCGAAGGCGACGGCGGGGACCTGGACGACCACGACGACCTCGACGACGCGTCGGGCACCGAGGAAGCGGCGTCCGGTGACGAAACGTCGGCCGGGGATCCGGGCGGGGAGATGGGGGACGCGCACGAGACCCATCCCGCGGAAGGCCAGCCGGCGCTGCCGCAGCGCGCCGACGCGACGGAGCGCGCGCCCTTCTCGCTCTTCTCGTGGATGCGGCGGGATCCCGAGCCACGGCCCGCTCCCGGGCCGGAGGAGGAGCCCGGCCCGGGCACGGGTCAGGGCAAGCCCGACCCGCTGGAATGAAGACGGCCGGCTAGCGCTTCTTCCGGACCCGCGCCCGGCGCCGTCCGCGGGCCTTGCCCGGGCCGGCGCTGGCGCGCACCTTGCGCACGCCCAGCTTGCGGACCTCCAGGAAGCGCGCGGCGCTGCGTCCGCGTGGGGTGGTCCGCCCCGTCTCCCATCCGAAGATGGACCCGGGGCTCACGCCCAGCAGGCGCGCGAACTGCTCGCGGGTCATGGCCACGCGGCTCCGGAAGGAGCGGATGGCGTCGGCGGAGACACGGGGCCCCTTCCCGCGCGAACGCCGCAAGGCCAGGCGCGTCTTCAGGCGGTCCAGGCGGGCCTCGACGCTGGCCAGGTTGC
>DAINRN010000656.1:0-1212 GCA_036741815.1 Acidobacteriota bacterium | reverse complement strand
GGTCCCTCGCCGCCTGCCGCAGGGTCCTGGTCTGCTTCAGCAGCCTGCGGAGGGGGCGCAGGACCTTGCGCACCTCGGCCGCCACCACGCGGCGGACTTCGGATCTGAGGGCGGTTGCGAATGTTGCCATTGAATCAGGCTCCAATCGTGGAATGACAGCCAGGGCGGCGGTAAACCGCCAAGAGGCTAACCCAAGCGCGACGGATATTCAAACACAGAAATGTCAAACGAGATATTGATAACTAGCGCTTGTTCTTCGTGAACGATACGAAAATGACCAAAATTAGGTACGGTTATGGGTTGGTAGCGCTACGGGGATTCGAACCCCGGTCTGATGGCTGAGAACCATCCGTCCTAACCCCTAGACGATAGCGCCGTCGATCAGTATAGGAGTCCGCGCGCGGAGGTGTCAAATCAGCGGCGCGGGCGGAGCGAGCGGGCCACCAGCCCCAGTCCGCCCGCCAGGAACAGCAGCATCACCAGGGTGTTGAAGAGGCTGGTGGGAGCGAAGTACACGCGCAGGTTCATGAGGACCCCGAGGAAGATGATGACCGCCCCGCACAGGGTCAGGAGCCAGCCCGGCACGCTCTTGCCGTCGAAGAACAGCATGCCGATCCCGACGACCAGGGGCAGCAGCGACAGGCCGAAGGTGTTGGGCCCGAACCAGGCCCAGAAGCCCGAGGTCACCATGACCTGCTGCGTGAGCAGGTAGGCGCCGCCCACCGCCATGGCCAGGCCCAACAGGAACTGGCCGATCCCGCCCTCGGTCCCTCCGGCGCCGCGCATGTTTCGGGAGTATACCAGTTGGAGTGGCACGTCCCTTGCTGGGAACGTGTCGAGGAGGACGACAATGAGGAGGATCGCTCTGTTCACGTTCGGCCTGGTCCTGCTGCTGGCCGCGCTGCCGGCGGCCGCCGCCGACGCCACGACCGCCGACCTGCGGAGCCTCCAGGACGACCTGGTCCGCCTGGATCACGCGCTGGAGACGCTGGATCCCGGCCATCCTCGGGACCGGGAGCTCAGGGACCGGGCGGACGAGATCCGCGAGGAGGTCATCTACGTCAAGGTCCAGGTGCGGCGCCACCAGCGCGACGCCAACAGCCCCGGTCCTTCGCGCGAGGACGTGGACCGCCTGCGCCGCGACATCACGAACCTGCGCACCGACATCGAGGACTCGGCGATGGGCGTGGACGAAGACGAGGCGGGGGAAGG
>DAINRN010000655.1:0-2102 GCA_036741815.1 Acidobacteriota bacterium | reverse complement strand
GCCCACGATGTCGAGGCCCTCGAGGGCCCCCCAGACCAGGCGCGCCCCGAACAAGCCGGTCACCCCGCCCACGAGCGCCCCCACCATGTGGTGGCCGGGGACAGCCCGGAGCTTCAGCTCGAGGGTGATGAGGCCGAGGGCCGCGATCGCGCCCAGGGCGAGGCCGGCCAGGGGCCGGCCGGGGAACGGCGTGTAGACGTAGCCCGCATGGGTGAGGAGGGCGAGGGCGAAGACCCGGAAAAGGACGAGCCACATACAAGAACCTCTGGACAACCCCCTGCCCGCGCCGCCGCGGCCCGGGGCGATGAAAGGCGATGAAATGGCTGGTGGAGACCCATGAGCGCGTCAATCATAGCCGGGTCCGGACACAAAATCTGGAGACGTCCGCGCAGTCGTCGGAGCTCAGCGATCGAGAAGCCGGGCGAGGGCCTCCTCGAGGGTGCGCACGCCCACGAGCTCGATCCCCTCGGCCTCGGTGGGCAGGTTCCGCGCGGGCAGGATGCAGCGCGTGAACCCCATCTGCGCCGCCTCCTTCACGCGCAGGGCGGCCTGGCCGGTGGCCCGCACCTCTCCCGCCAGCCCGACCTCGCCGAACACCGCCGTGTGCGCGGGCAGGGGCCGGTTGCGGAACGAGGAAGCCACCGCGGCGGCCACGCCGAGGTCGGCCGCCGGCTCCGTCACCTCCAGCCCGCCCGCGGCGCTCACGAACACGTCGTCGGTCAGGAGCTCCAGGCCAACGCGCTTCTCCAGCACGGCCAGCAGGAGCGTCGTGCGGTTGGCGTCGAGGCCGATCGACGTCCGGCGCGGGTTGCCGAACGACGTGGGCGAAACGAGGGCCTGGATCTCCACCAGCACCGGCCGCGAGCCTTCCAGCGTGGCCACCACCGCGGAGCCCGGCGAGCCCTCCAGCCTCTCGGAGAGGAACAGGGCCGAGGGGTTGGGCACCGGCTTCAACCCGGCGCCGGTCATCTCGAAGACGCCGAGCTCCGAGGCCGCCCCGAACCGGTTCTTCACCGCACGCACGATCCGGTGGTGCTGGCGCTTCTCGCCCTCGAAGTAGAGGACGGTGTCCACGATGTGCTCGAGGGACTTGGGCCCGGCCAGGCTGCCGTCCTTCGTGACGTGGCCGATGAGGAAGATGGTCACCCCGTGGCCCTTGGCCAGGAACAGCAGCTGGGTGGCGACCTCGCGCACCTGGGTGATGCTGCCCGGCGCCGAGGGGAGGCGCGAGGAGTAGACGGTCTGGACGGAGTCCACGACCAGGGCGGTGGGCTTCAGCGTCTCGAACTCTTCGAGGATGCGCTCCAGAGAGGTCTCGCCCATGAGGAACAGCGCGCCGCCCTCGACTCCGAGCCGCTCGCCCCGCATCTTGATCTGGCGCTCGGACTCCTCGCCCGAGACGTAGAGGACGGGGCCACCGCTCCGGCCCAGGAGATGGGCCACCTGCAGGAGCAGCGTGCTCTTGCCGATCCCGGGCTCCCCGCCGATGAGGACCATGGATCCCGGAACGATGCCGCCGCCCAGGACGCGGTCGAACTCGCCGATGCCGGAAGGGATGCGCTCGGCCTCCACCGTGTCCACGGCGTCGTAGAGCCGCGGCTTGCCCAGAGGCGCCGCCAGCACGGGCCCGCGGACCTTCGCGGGCGCGGTGACTTCCTGGCGCTCCTCGGCGAAGCTGTTCCACTCGCCGCAGTCCGGGCAGCGCCCCAGCCACTTCGAGCTCTCGAAGCCGCAGGCCTGGCAGGCGAAGACGGTCTTGGCCTTGCTCAACGCCACGGACGCGAGGCTATCGCGAGGGAGGGCCGGGGCGGGTCATGTGCGGTTCAAGTAAAACGTCAAGCAACTCGCCCCGGGGCGAGTACGGCGATGACGCGGCCGCCCTGGACGTACACGCGAGGCACCCGCGCGCCCACGCTGGTCAGCGTCTCCCACGCGTTCGTGCCCGCGAGATCGGCCACGTCCCAGGCCGTGGGGTCGTCGCCGAAGAGGACGGCCTCGTCGCCTTCGACCACCTCCGGCCGGTCGGTGACGTCCAGCATGGTGAGGTCCATGCAGACGGTCCCCACGACCGGTGCCCGCCGGCCGCGCACGACCAGCTGGCC
>DAINRN010000654.1:1034-2121 GCA_036741815.1 Acidobacteriota bacterium | reverse complement strand
GTGGATGACGGAGCCGGAGCCGAGGAAGAGCAGCGCCTTGAAGAAGGCGTGGGTCATCAGGTGGAAGACGCCGGCGGTGAAGGCGCCCACGCCGCAGGCCAGGAACATGTAGCCGAGCTGGCTCACCGTCGAATAGGCCAGCACGCGCTTGATGTCGTTCTGCACGAGGCCGATGCTCGCGGCCAGGATGGCGGTGGCCGCTCCCACGAACGCCACCACGATCATCGCGTTGGCGGCGTGGGAATAGATCGCGGCCGAGCGCGCCACCATGTAGACGCCGGCGGTGACCATGGTGGCGGCGTGGATGAGGGCGGAGACGGGGGTCGGACCCTCCATGGCGTCGGGCAGCCAGACGTAGAGCGGGATCTGCGCGCTCTTCCCGCACGCGCCCACGAACAGCAGGAGGCCGATCACGGTCAAGGTACCGCCCCACGCGTGCTCGACCGGCATCTCGGCGGCCGCGGACATCACGGTCCTGAAGTCCACGCTCCCGAACGTAAAGAAGATGAGGAACATCCCCAGCACGAAGCCGGCGTCGCCGATGCGGTTCACGATGAAGGCCTTCTTGCCCGCGTCGGCCGCGCTCTGCCGGTCGAACCAGAAGCCGATCAGGAGGTACGAGCAGAGGCCCACGCCCTCCCACCCCACGAACAGCACCGCGTAGTTCGCGCCCAGAACGAGGGTCAGCATCGCGAACATGAAGAGGTTGAGGTACGACATGTACCGGGCGTAGCCGGCGTCGTGGGCCATGTAGCCGACGGAATAGACGTGGATGAGGAAGCCCACGAAGGTCACGACCAAGAGCATCACGGAGGAGAGCGGGTCCACCATGTAGGCCCAGTCCACGCTGAAGGGCGCGGCCCCGCTCGCCGTCTCCGCCGCCCCGCCGGGGATCCACTGCCAGAGCGTCTCCACGATCGTGTGGTCGGGCGCGGCATGGGCGCGGACGACGGCCAGCACCGACACCAGGAACGAGAGGGCCACCGACCCGCAGGCCACCAGGCCGACGATCGGCGACGGTGACGCGTGCGCTCCGCCGTGGCCGGCGTCGTCATGGCTGCCGTGGCCGTGGGCGTGCGTCTTGCGC
>DAINRN010000654.1:0-1024 GCA_036741815.1 Acidobacteriota bacterium | reverse complement strand
CGTCCCACCGGCTCGCCCGTCGGGCCCATGACGCGCCCCAGGACGCGGACGCCGATCGTGAAATTGAACAGGAACCCCAGCAGCGGGAAGAGCGGGATCCAGAAGAGGAACGTCCTCATGGACGCCCGCGCCGCAGGAGAGAAGGGCTGAATCTCAAGCGGTGGAAATCCTATAGCTCACGCGAGGGTCGCGCAACACATCTACGCCGGTCCGCCATGCTCGGTGCGGCCGGCCAGGAGCGACAACGCGTGCGGGAGGAGCGGCAACAGTGCCTCCAACCCGTCGCGCACGGCCGCCGGAGTGCCGGGCAGGTTGACGACCAGGCACGTCCCCACCACGCCCGCCCGACCCCGGGCCAGCGCGGCCAGCGGCGTCTGCCTCGACCCGTGCGCGCGTAGCAGCTCCGCGATCCCAGGGGCTTCGCGGTCCAGGACCTCGGCCGTGGCCTCGGGCGTCACGTCCCGCGCCGCCAGCCCGGTTCCGCCCGTCGTCACCACCAGGGCCGCCTGCGCCGCGGCGCCACGGATGGCCGCCGCGATGGCGGCACGGTCGTCGGCCACCACCTCCGGACCGCGCACCTCCAGGCCCGCCGCCCGCAGGAGACGGCAGGCCTCTGGTCCGGAGACGTCGGGGCGCGTCCCTCGGGACACGGAGTCGCTGACGGTGATCACGGCGGCGCGGGCGGCGGCGGGCATGGGCAGCGTTGACCCCGGAGGAGAGTGGCCTATAGTGGATCATATGATGGCGCTCGCTTTCGTCCTCCTCGCCCTGCAGGGCATCGCCGACCCGGCCGCGCCGCGCACGCTGACCATCTCCGTGACCGACGAGGCGGGCGGGCCGGTCACGGGGCTGCGCCCGGACGAGGTCGTGGTCCTGGAGAACGGGGTGGCCCGCGACGTCTCCCGCCTGGAGCCGGAGACCCGGCCGCTGCTGGCCGCCGTCATCGTGGACTCCAGCGAGCCGATCAGCAGCCTCTACCGCCTGTACGTCGTGGACGAGGTCGCGCGCTTCCTGGGGCGGCTGC
>DAINRN010000653.1:0-2135 GCA_036741815.1 Acidobacteriota bacterium | reverse complement strand
CAACAGGAGCAGCGCCCCCGGGACGACCCGCCACCGCTTCATCGGGAGCGGGATCCCAGAAGCTCCTCGTAGAGGGCCACCGTCCGCGCGGCCAGGGCCGGCCACCCGAAGCCCTCGAGGGCCCGCCTCCTTCCGCACGACCCCATGGTCTCGCGCAGCGCGGCGTCCTGCGCCAGCTCCGCGAGGCCGCGGGCCAGCCCCTCCACGTCCCCCGGCTCCACGAGGCGGCCGCTCTGGCCATCGCTCACCTTGTCGGGGATGCCGCCGGCGCGGGTCGCCACCACGGGCAGGCCGTGGGCCATGGCCTCGAGGGTGACGAGCGAGGAGCCTTCGTAGCGCGTGGTGTGGAGGAAGACGTCCGCGCAGGCGTATAGGGCGTGGAGCAGGCCCTCGCCCACCTGCCCGGCCCAGTGGACGTGGGAGGCGATGCCGCGGCCCCCGCGCGAGCGGGCCAGGAGCTCGCGGGCCATCACCCGCCGCGTGAGCCGGTCGCGGTCGCGTCCCTCGCCCACCACCACCCAGGCCCAGCGGGCGGGAAGCTCCTCCGCCCGGTGCAGGCGGTCGAGGGCCAGCAGGGCGTCGTCGAACCCCTTGTAGGCCTCGAGCCGCCCCACGGAGAGGAAGAGGGGAAAGGCCCCGGCGGTGGAGGGCAGCGCCTCGCGCACCACGCGGTCGGGCTCGCCGGGGGTGGCCGCGATCATCTCCTCGGGATCGATGCCGTTGGGCAGCACCACCACGCGCGCCGGGTCCACCCCCAGGTGGCGAGGCACCTCGCCCCGCGTCGCCTCGTCGGTCGCGATCACGCGGTCGGAGAGGCGCGCCGCCTCGCGGGAGAGCGCGCGCAGCCTCAGCAGGGCGAGCCGCTTGAGGCCCGAGGCCTTGTGCTCCTCCATGCCCTGGGGGTTCATCACGAGCGGCGCGCGCAAGGCGGGGTCGCGCTGGCGCGCGCGGCCGTAGCCCAGCGCGGTGAGGCCCTGGGCGTGGACCACGTCCACGGCGCCTGTCCGCACGCGCTCCGCCACCGCCTCGCCGAGGCGCCGCGAGAAGCGCGGGTAGTTGAGCGTCCGGTCGAGGATCCGGCCGTGGGCCGCGTCGCTCCTCCCGTACTCCACGGTGACCACCTCTCCCGGGAAGGAGCCTTCGCGGGTGGCGGGGCGCGTGAAGAGGACGGTCTCCACGCCCTGGCCGCGCAGGTGCTTGGCCAGGTGGAAGACCGCGCGCTCCAGGCCGCCGGGGGGATGGAGGGGATGCGCGCCGCGGCTCAAGAGCGCCACCCTCAACCGAGGAGCCTCCGGTAGACGGCCTCGTAGCGCGGGACGAGTGCTTTGGGGGCGAAGGCCACGGCCCGCGCCCGCGCCCCGTCGCGGAGGCGCGCCCTGAGCGCGTCGTCTCCGGCCAGCCGGGCCACGGCCTCACCCAGCCCGGCGGCGTCCTCGACCAGGAGGCCGCTTCGTCCGTCTTCCAGGATCTCGCGGCTGCCCCCCGTGTCCATGGCGGCCACGGGGGTGCCGAGGGCGAGGGCCTCGAGCAGGACGCGCGACAGCGGCTCCGCCCAGAGCGAGGGGAAGACGAGGACGGTGGCGCGCGCCATCGCGCGCAGGACGTCCTCGCGGTGCGCCCACCCGCGGACGATCAGCTCCACCCCCGCGGAGGCCGCGTCGAACTTGAGGGTGTGGGCCAGCGACCCTTCGCCCAGGACCACGAGCGGCAGCCCCGTGCGGGCCGCGGCCACCGCGGGCACCAGGCGCCGCGCTCCCTTGTTCTCCTCGAGCTTGCCCACGAACAGCAGGAACCGCGCGGGAAGATCGAAGGAGGGCGGGCCCTCCGCCAGGGCGCGGGTCTCCTCGGCGTCCACGACGTTGGGGATCACCTCTACCCGCGGCACCCCGGCCGCCCGCAGCTCCGCGCCGATGGCCTCGCTCACGGCCAGGGTGGCCCCCGCCCGTCGCAGCGCGGCGCGCTTCAGGCCGAGGTCGCGGCGCATGTAGGGGATGGCGCCCCAGGAGAGGGGGGCCGGCGCGCGCACGTGACCGGTGACGCAGCGCGTCATGGGACGAAGGCCGCACTCGGGGCAGGGGGCCCCGCGGCTGATGCGCGTGGACCAGAAGCACACCGGCCAGTGGTCGCGCACGGTG
>DAINRN010000652.1:0-2145 GCA_036741815.1 Acidobacteriota bacterium | reverse complement strand
GAGCGTCCACCACGAGCGGCACCGCCAGGTCCAGGGCACCCTCCATGACCTGCTTGACCAGGTCGAGCGCCCGTTTCGCCTCGCCCTCCGGCACCTCGAGCAGCAGCTCGTCGTGGATCTGGAGAATGATCCGGCTCGTCATCCGTTCCTTCCGGAGCGTGCGGTCGAGGTCGATCATCGCCTTCTTGATGAGGTCGGCGGCGCTGCCCTGCACCGGGGTGTTGCGGGCCTGCCGCTCGGCCTCCATCCGCACCTGGAAGTTCTTGGCCCGGAGGTCGGGCAGCCGCCGCAGCCGCCCCAGCAGGGTGCGCACGTGGCCCGTCTCCCGCGCCCTCGCGATCGTGTCCTCGATGAAGCGCCGCACCGAGGGGTAGCGGGCGAAGTAGGCCTCGATGAAGGTCTCGGCCTCCTTCCGGGACACCCCGATGTCTTTGGCGAGGGTGAACGCGCTCTTCCCGTAGAGGAGCGCGTAGTTGATCATCTTCGACACCCTCCGCTGCTCGTCCGGGGGCAGCGGGGACAGCGGCCCGAAGACCTCCCGCGAGGTCCGGTCGTGCACGTCCTCGCCGCGGCGGAAGGTGTCGATGAGAGTCTGGTCCTTCGAGAGGTGGGCCAGGATCCGCAGCTCGATCTGGCTGTAGTCGGCGGAAAGCAGCAGGTGCCCGGGATCCGCCACGAACGCCTCGCGGATGCGCCGGCCTTCCGCGGTGCGGATGGGGATGTTCTGGAGGTTGGGGTCGGTGACGGAGATGCGGCCGGTGGAGGCCACCGTCTGGTGGAAGGAGGCGTGGATGCGGCCGGTCTCTGGGTTGACGAGCGCGGGCAGGGCGACCACGTAGGTGGACTTGAGCTTCTGGACGCTGCGGTAGTCCAGGATCTTGCGGGGCAGGTCGTGCTCGAGGGCGAGCTCTTCGAGGACCTCCTCGGCCGTCGAGGACGCGCGAGTCTTGGCCGTCTTTTTGCCGGCCTTGAGACGGAGCCGCTCGAAAAGAACGTCCCTGAGTTGGACCGGCGAGTTGATGTTGAACTCCGCGCCGGCCAGGGCGTGGATCTCGCGCGTCAGCGTATCGATCTGCCGCTCCATGTCGCGGCTCATGGCTTGCAGCAGGGGGACGTCCACCTTCACCCCGGCCTGCTCCATCTCCGAGAGGACCTGCGTCAGCGGCAGCTCCAGGGTGGCGTAGGCCTCGTCGAGGCCCTCCTCGCGCAGGCGCGCGGCCAGCGGCTCCGCCACGCGCAGGGTCAGGTCGGCCTCCTGGGCCGCGCCGCGCGACACCGCGTCCAAAGACGGCGTCTGCACCGAGCCCTCCGCGATCGCAGGCGTGGGCGCCGGGCGCTCGCCCAGCACCTCGAGCGCGAGGTCCTCGAGGTTCGGGCTGCGCCGGCCGGGGTTGAGCATGTACTCGGCCAGCAGCACGTCGAAGTCCACGCCCTCGTAGCCGATCCCTTCCCGGGCCAGGAGCATGCGGTCGTACTTCGCGCGCGGGCTGACCTTGCGGACCCCCGGGTCCTCGAGCAGCGGCTTCAGCAGCGCCAGCACCTTCTCGCGCGGGAGGGCCGCGGGCAGCTCGAGCGGCGAGGCCTCGACGGGCACGTAGGCCGACTGCCCCGCCGCGTGGCTCAGGGCGATCCCCGCGATGCGGCCGCGCATGGGCACACGCTCACTGCGAATGAGCGAGACGGCCACCCGTCCCGCCGCGCGCGCCTCGTCCACGAGCGCCTGGATCTCGTTCTCTTTCGCCGCCACCCGGTGGGTCGTGCGCACCGGCGCGGGCTCCGGCGCGAACTCCTTGGCCAGGGCCACGAACTCCAGCTCGGTGAAGAGCGCGAAGGCCTTGGCGCGGTCGGGGTCGCGCCGCCGGAGCTGGTCCAGCTCCAGGGTCACGGGCGCGTCGGTGCGCAGGATGACGAGCTTTTTGGAGAGCAGCGCCTCCTCGCGGTGCTTCTCCAGGCCCTCGCGGTAGGCCGCGCGCTTGACCTTCGCCGCGCCGTCGAGCGCCGCTTCCAGCGAGCCGAACTCGCGGATGAGGTCGCGCGCTCCCTTTTCCCCGATGCCGGGCACGCCGGGCACGTTGTCCACCGCGTCGCCCACCAGGGCCAGTACGTCCACCACCCGCTCCGGCGCCACGCCGAACTTCTCCTCCA
>DAINRN010000651.1:0-2149 GCA_036741815.1 Acidobacteriota bacterium | reverse complement strand
GCGCGGCGAGCACGGCGGGCCCGGGAACCGGACCGGCCGCTCCGCCGCCGACCTCGTGGTCACCGTGCCCCCCGGGACCATCGCCCGCGAGGAGGCGACCGGGGAGGCGCTGGGCGAGGTCCTGCACGACGGTGACCGGCTCGTGCTGGCGCGCGGCGGCCGCGGCGGCCGCGGCAACCGCTCCTACCTGTCCAACTCCAACCGGGCTCCCCGCGAGTCCGAGCCGGGCGAGACGGGGGAAGAGCGGTGGCTGCGCCTGGAGCTCCGCCTCATCGCCGACGTGGGCCTCCTGGGGATGCCCAATGCCGGGAAGTCCACGCTGCTCTCGCGGATCTCCGCGGCGCGCCCCAAGATCGCCGACTACCCCTTCACGACGCTGTCGCCCGTGCTGGGGGTCGTGGAGGTGGGCGACAGCACGTTCGTGGCCGCCGACATCCCCGGCATCATCGAGGGCGCCCACGCGGGGGCGGGCCTGGGCCTGGAGTTCCTTCGCCACGTGCAGCGCACGCGCGCCCTGCTCCTCGTGGTGGACGCCTCCGGCACCTCCGGCCGCGATCCCGTGGCCGACCTGCGGGCGGTACGGGAGGAGGTCGTGCGCTTCGATCCCGCCCTGCTGGAGCGGCCGCAGATGGTGGCCGCCACCAAGCGCGACGCCGCGGGCCCGGGCGCGCTCGACCCGCTGCCGGAGCTCCGCCGCGCGGCCGAGGCCCTGGGGCTGCGCACGGTGCCCGTATCCGCCGTCAGCGGGGAGGGCCTGCCCGAGCTGAAGCAGCAGCTCCTGGGCCTGCTGGCCGGAGCGGAGCGGTCGGCGAGCCAGCTCATGGGCCAGTCGTGAGGCTGGGCTTCTTCGGCGGGACCTTCGATCCCATCCACCTGGGCCACCTGCGGGCGGCGGAGAATGCCCTGGAGGCGCTGGAGCTCGACCGTGTGGCCTTCGTGCCCGCGGGCACGCCGCCCCATCGCGCCCAGCCCTCGTCCTCGGCCCTCGACCGCTACGCGATGACCGCGCTGGCCACCGCCGGCCACCCCCGTTTCGCGGTCTCCGACGCCGAGGTCCGCCGCGAGGGCCCGAGCTACACGGTGGATACGGTGGCCGGCCTGCGCCGGGAGAGCCCCGACGCCGTCGTGTTCGTGATCGTGGGCAGCGACACGCTGCCGGAGATGCCCACCTGGAAGGCACACGAGCGGCTGCTCGAGCTCTGCACGGTGGCGGTGGTGGCGCGCCCGGGCGAGGGGGCGCCCGACGCGGGGACGCCGGCCTCAGGCGTAGCGCGCGTGGAGGGGCCCGGCCTCGACATCTCGGCCAGCGCCATCCGCGCACGCGCCCGGGAGGGGAAGAGCATCCGGTACCTGGTCCCGGACGCCGTGGCCGACTACATCACGAAGCGGGCCCTGTACCGATGAGCCTCCCCGACGCCGTGCGCCGCGCCGCCCGGGCCGCCCTCGACAAGAAGGCCACAGACGTGGTGGCCCTGGACTTGCGGCCGGGGACCGCCTTCACCGACTTCTTCCTGCTGGCCTCCGCGGCGAACCAGAAGCAGATCGTGGCTATCGCCGACGCCGTCCGGGAGTCGCTGCGCGAGCAGGAGAAGCTGCGCCCGTCGCACGTGGAGGGCTATCCGCGGCAGGAGTGGATCCTCCTCGACTACGGAGCCTTCGTGGTCCATCTCTTCACCCCGCGCATGCGCACCTTCTACGACCTGGAGCGCCTGTGGGGCGGGGCTACCCGGGTGGAGGTTGCGGGATGACCGTGGCCGCGCACGAGACCCTGGGCGGAGTGGTGGCCCGGTCGGCGGCCATGCAGGAGATCCTGCGCGTCGCCTCGCGGCTGGCGGAGGCGAAGAGCCCCGTGCTGCTCGAGGGTGAAAGCGGGACGGGCAAGGACCTGCTTGCCCACTGGCTCCATTACAAGGGACCGCGGCGGGACGGGCCGCTCATCAAGGTCCACTGCCCGTCCATCCCCGAGGAGCTGCTCGAGTCCGAGCTCTTCGGCCACGAGAAGGGCGCCTTCACCGACGCGCGTCACGCCAAGGCGGGCAAGATCGAGCTGGCCGCGGGGGGCACGCTCTTCTTCGACCAGGTGGAGGACCTGAGCCTGCCCCTGCAAGGCAAGCTCCTGAGGGTGGCCGAGGAGTGCCGCTTCGAGCGG
>DAINRN010000650.1:0-2155 GCA_036741815.1 Acidobacteriota bacterium | reverse complement strand
CCCGATACCGAGCACGTGATCTGGATCGTCTGGTATTTCGTGAGCGGCTGCATGGTGGCTTTCGGCACCCTTCTCTTCTGGGCGTGGCCGGCGTTCAGGGTTGGATCGTCCAGTCGGTCCGGCGTGGCGCTGATCGTTGGCGCCTTCTACCTGATCGTCGGACTCGTTTCCTACCTGTACAGTGGACGCGACCCGTTCTGGCTGCTGTTCGTGACCCTGGGTGTAATGGTCATCGGCTCCACGCTCGCCCTCGGCGGTTCGGAGCGTTCCTAGCCATCCAGCAGGCTGACGCTTCAAGACGCAGAACGAGGAACCTGAGGCGTAGGGAGTTCGGCTAGGCGACGTGCGGGGGCTCGGCCGCGTCGGGCGACGGCCGGCGAGAACTGCCCGCGCGCCACACGACCACGCCGCGCCGGAACCCTTCGACGATGGCGACGGCCCGGGCGAAGGGCCGGCTCGCCCTGCGGACCTGGCGCGTGACCTCGTCCTCGACCTTGTCGATCGATCCCACCACGGTGTCCTGCACGCCACGCGCGACACGGTTCACCGCGTCGTTGACCCGCTCGGTGGCCCCCGTGACGGCCGTGTCCAGCCGTCGCGCCTGGGAGAGGGCCTTGTCCGACACGTCCGCCGCCGTCCCCATGACGCGGGCGACCTGCGCCAGCCCGGGCCTCAGCTCGCGCTCGTACCGGGCCTCGAGCTCGTCCACGCGCTGCGCGAGCCTGCGGGCGGCCACGGCGGCGGCCAGCGCCGCGCCGGCCTGCAGGAGCGAGGCCAGGGCGATGACGGCCAGGAAGACCATCACGAGGGTGTGCATGCCGTCCTGTGCCGGAAGTCTACTTCATCTGCGAGGGCGCGGGCCGCCCTTGCCCCCGCCCATCTTGGACCGGTGCCGCAGGCCCGCCTCGTCGAGCGAGTGCGACTGGTGGATCGCGCTCGGCCATCTCCGCCAGGCGGCTGTAATGGTCGTGCAGCACCTGCAGCTCGCCCTCGTCGAGGTCCTCGACGTTCACCAGACGGTTGCTCGCCCCTTGCAGCGCGGCCACGACCTCGTTGAGCTTGAGCTGCACCGCCAGTGCTTCCTTGTTCTGCGTCCGCTGGATGAGGAAGACCATCAGGAAGGTGACGACGGTGGTGCCGGTGTTGATGACCAGCTGCCACGTGTTCGAGTAGTGGAAGAGCGGACCGGTGAGGCCCCAGACGAGGACGATGGCCAGGGCGGCGATGAAGGCGGTGGTGCTGCCCGCGAAGCGGCTGATGGCGTGGGCGAAGCGCTCGAAACGGTGGCCCCGCCCCGGCCTCTTCGCTTGCTCCTCGCCGCGCTTCAATAGCTGGCCTTGTGCTCCGACTCCGTCATGACGAGCCCGGAGCCCACGATGTCGGGGAGCTTCAACACGCTGCTGAGGTCCGCCACGTCCCGGATCTTCCCGGTTACCTTGACCCGGGCGCCCTTCCGCGGCACCCCCTTGGTGGAGACGACCCACAGCGAGCCGCTCCCATCCTCGATCTTGTAGCTGCCGTGTCCGAGGACCGAGACGCTCTGGGTGACCTCGCCCTTGACCGTGACCTCCTTGTTGGCGTAGCGGGACGGGTCGGCCAGGATGTCGTTGATGCTCTTGGTGGCGCACCCTGTCAGGGCCAGGCCGAGGGACGCGGCCAGCACGGCCGCGGGGACCCGGGACAGCACGGATCGTGTCATCGCTCCTCCCACATCACCAGCGTAGCCTGCGCGGGTCCCAAAATCCAGGGAGTGTGACCGTGCCGCTTGACGGCGGGGTCCCCGCGCTCTAACGTGCTCCCGTACGCAAGTCCCTCGATGAGGAGCGCTGCTCGCTGGACGATCGTTGGCGCCGTCCCGGCCCTGCTGCTGGCCGGACCCGCCGCCGGCCGCCCGGACCCGCCCCGGACCCCCTCGTTCGGGGCCCCCGTCCTCAAGTGGCAGCTCGGCGGCTGCTTCTCCAACTATTGCCAGGCCGGGTGGTACTCGTCTCCGGCCGTCGCCGACCTGAACGGCGACGGTCAACAGGACGTCATCTGGGGCTCATATGACGTCGTGAGCCTCAACGGCTCGACCGGCGCCGAGCAATGGCGGGGGCCCGGCGGGGGGGCCCGGGTCTGGCCCGCCATCGCGGTGGCGGACCTCACGGGCGACGGG
>DAINRN010000649.1:0-2157 GCA_036741815.1 Acidobacteriota bacterium | reverse complement strand
GCAGCGCGCGGCCGAGGCCACGGGACTGACCGCGGCCGAGGTGGAGGGCTTCGCGCGCGAGTACGCGGCGCGCCAGCCGTCCGCGCTCCGCGTCAACTACGGCCTGAACCGCCACGCCGGCGCGGGCATGGCCGTGCGGACGATCGCGTGCCTGCCCGCGCTCGTCGGCGCCTGGCGGCATCCCGGCGGCGGCCTGCTGCTCTCCACTTCCGGCACGTACCCCGTGGACAACGCGGCCCTGGAGCGGCCGGACCTCGTCAAGCCCGGCACGCGGACGCTCAACATGAGCCGCATCGGCGCGCTCCTCCTCGATCCGGACCTGGCCCCGCCCGTCAAGGCCGTCTTCGTCTACAACTCCAACCCCGTGGCGGTGGCCCCGGACCAGGAATCGGTGCGCGCGGGGTTCGCGCGCGAGGACCTGTTCACCGTGGTCCACGACCTATTCCTGACCGACACCGCGGACTTCGCCGACCTGGTCCTGCCCGCGACCACCACGCTCGAGCACTACGACATCCACAAGTCCTACGGCCACCTGAGCCTGAGCCTGAGCCGGCCCGCCATCGCCCCTCTGGGAGAGAGCAAGGCCAACACGGAGGTGTTCCGGCTCCTGGCCGCGCGCCTGGGCCTCGATCATCCGGCGCTGCGCGAGACCGACGAGCAGATGGCGCGCCAGGCCTTTCGCTGGGACCACCCGCACCTGCGGGGGATCGACTTCGAGCGGCTGGAGCGCGAGGGATCGGTCCGGCTGAGCGTGCCCGATCCCTACGCGCCGTTCGCGGAGGGCGGGTTCCCGACGCCGTCGGGCAAGTGCGAGCTGTACGCGGAGTCGATGGCGCAGATGGGCCTGGACCCGGTCCCCACCTACACGCCGCCGCGCGAGAACGTGGCGAGCGCGCCCGAGCTGGCCCGGCGCTATCCCCTGGCCTTCATCTCGCCGCCCGCGCACCATTTCCTGAACTCCACCTTCTCCGCCCAGCCCGTCTTCGTCCGCCGCGAGAGCGGCCCGAGCCTGACCATCCATCCGCGGGACGCCGCCGACCGCGGGATCGCCGACGGCCAGAGGGTCCGCACGTTCAACGACCGCGGCTCGTTCCTGGCGACCGCGCGCGTGTCGGACGAGGCGCGGCCGGGCGTGGTCGTGGGCCTCTCGATCTGGTGGTCGAAGATGTGCCCGGGGGGCCGCAACGCCAACGCCGTGACCAGCCAGGAGCTGACGGACATGGGCGGGGGCGCGACCTTCTACGACGCGCTCGTGGACGTCGTTCCCGCGTGACCGGGCCGGGCCGGCGCTCCTGATGGCAGGGTTCTTCGTGGCCGCCACCGTGGTCACCCTCGTCCAGTACCTGCGCCATCGCGAGCGCCGCATGCTGCCGCTCATGGCGCTCTTCGTCCTCATGGCCGTGGCCCACAACCGTCCGCCCGGCGATCCCTGGGCCCCGCGGTTCCACCTCGCCGCGGGCACGGCCGGCCTGGGCCTGCTCGTGATGCTCTCCCCGCGGCACGCGCGCCGCTGAGGCGTGATGGCCACGCGCGTCCTCTACGCCGCATCCGAGACCGACGCGGACATGCTCTACGCCACGGGCTTCTTCGCGCCCGACCCGTTCCTCTTGGTGCAGGCGGGCCGGCGGCGGGTCATGGTGATGAGCGACCTGGAGATGGACCGCGCGCGGAAGCAGGCCCGCGTGGACCGGGTCCTGTCCTGGACGCGTATCGCCAAGCGGATCGAGGCCGCCGGGCGCCGGGCCACGGTGGCGGAGGTGGTGGCCAGCGTCTTGCGCGGCCTCGGCGCGCGGCGCGCCGAGGTCCCGCGCTCGTTTCCGCTGGGCCTGGCCATGGAGATCGACGCGCTGGGCATCCGCCTCGACCTGGCCGACGACCCCTTCTGGCCGGGGCGCGAGATCAAGACGGCCGCGGAGGTCCGGGCCATCGCCGCCGCCCTGCGCGCGGCGGAAGCGGGCCTCTTCGCGGGGATCGCCGCGCTCGTCGCCTGCAGGATCGGCCGCGACGGCTGGCTGCGCCGCGACGGCCGCCGGTTCACGGCGGAGGACCTGCGGGCCGCGGTCAACACCCGCATCCTGGCCGAGGGTTGCGTCCCTTCGCACACGATCTGCGCGCCGGGGGACCGTACGGCCATGCCGCGGTCGTGATCGTCGACGG
>DAINRN010000648.1:0-2159 GCA_036741815.1 Acidobacteriota bacterium | reverse complement strand
TCGATGGCCGCGCGGGTCACCTCGTAGACGGCCAGCACGTCGTTGCCGTCCACCTGCTCGCCGAAGCACCCGTAGGCCGCGGCCCGGTCCACGAAGCGGGTGTTGGCCGTCTGCTTCGAGGTGGGCGTCGAGTACGCGTACTTGTTGTTCTCCACGATGAGGACGAGCGGGGCCTTCTGCACGCAGGCGAGGTTGAAGCCCTCGTGGAAGGCGCCGGTGGAGGTCCCGCCGTCCCCGATCCAGTTGAGGGCCACCGTCTTCTTGCCCTTCATGCGCTCGGCGATCACGGCGCCGGTGAGGATCGGGATCATGTCCCCCAGCATGGAGATCACCGAGGGCATGCTCCCGTCCTCTGAGAGCCAGCCGAAGTGCACGTTCAGGTCGCGCCCGCGGGTGGGGCCCGAGGCCTTGGCCATGTACTGCGCGAAGACGTCCCGCGGCCGTCCGCCCCGGACGAAGATCGCGCCCAGGTTCCGGATCATGGGGGTGAAGATGTCGCCCCGCTCGAGCGCGTAGGCGCTGCCCACCGAGCAGGCCTCCTGGCCCAGGCTCCGGTACAGGCCGCCCACCACCTTGCCCTGGCGGTAGAGGTTCGTGAGCTTCTCCTCCACCATGCGGTTCAGCTTCATGAAGCGGTACAGCTCGAGGAGCTGTTCGCGGGAGAGCTGCCCGGCCGGGGGGCGGGGCGTCAGGACCGGGGCGGACACGTCCTACGCGTCGATGGCGTGGCCGTACACCGCCTCCGCCGCCTGCATGACCGCCTCGGACAGGGTCGGGTGCGGGTGGATGGTGCGCGCGATCTCCTCGGTCGTGGACTCCAGCCGCAAGGCCACCGCCGCCTCGGAGATGAGGTCGGTGGCGTGCGGGCCCACCATGTGGATGCCGAGGACCTCGTCGTACTTCGCGTCGGCCACGATCTTCACCAGCCCCGCGTCGTGGCCGAGGATGCGTGGCTTGGCGAGGTTGGCGAAGGGGAAGCGGCCGACTTTGACCTCGTAGCCGCGCTTGGTGGCCTCGATCTCGGTGAGCCCGATCCCGGCCACCTCCGGTGAGCAATAGGTGGCGGAGGGGATCCGGTCGTAGTTCACGGGCTCCGTCCCCTTGCCCGCCAGGCGCTCCGCCACGCCGATGCCCTCGGCGGAGGCCACGTGGGCAAGCTGCGGATGGGGCTTGCCCTCCACCGTCACCACGTCGCCGATGGCGTACACGCCGGGCTCGTCGGTCTCCATGCGCGGGTTCACCTTGACGTAGCCCTTTTCGAGCTGGACCTTCGTGGACTCCAGGCCCAGGCCGTCGGTGACCGGCCCGCGGCCCACGGCCACGAGCAGCATCTCCGCGGTGAGGCTCTTGGCCTCGCCCGCCGTGTTGCGGAAGGCCACCTCGACGCCGTGCGCGACCTTCAGGGCGGCTTCCGTCCGCGCCCCGGTGTGGATCGTCATCTGCTTGGCCAGGGCCTTGCGCGCCTCGGCCGAGATCTCCTCGTCCTCGAGGGGCAGCACGGTGGGCAGCAGCTCGATCACGGTCACCGTCGATCCGAAGCGGGCGAAGACCGAGGCGAACTCGATCCCCACCGCCCCCGCGCCGATCACCACGAGGCTCTTGGGGACCTCCTTCAGCTCCAGGATCTCGTCCGAGGTGACGATGGCCTTGCCGTCGGGTGCCATGCCGGGAAGGCTGCGGGGCCGCGACCCCGTGGCGATCATCACGGACTTGGCGGACAGGCGGGTCTCCCCCTGCTCTCCCTTGACGATGACCGTGCGCCCTCCCTCCAGGCGGCCCTGCCCCTTGTAGAGGGTGATCTTGTTCTTCTTGAAGAGGTAGGTCTCGATGCCCTTGCTCAAGCGGTTCACGATCCGGGCCTTGCGGGCCATGAGGGCGGGGAAGTCCAGGCCGATCTTCTCGGCCACGATCCCGTACTCCTTGCCGTTCTTCAGGTCCTCATAGAGGTCGGCGGTGTGGAGCAGGGCCTTGGTCGGGATGCATCCGCGCAGGAGGCAGGTGCCCCCGCAGCCGCCCGGATCGCGCTCCACGACCGCGGTCCTGAGCCCCATCTGGGCCGCCCGGATGGCGGCCACATAGCCGCCGGGGCCGCTGCCGATCACCACCAGGTCGAACGTCTCGCCGTTGCTGGCCAACCCCGCCTCCTCGTGTCGCTTGCG
>DAINRN010000647.1:0-2162 GCA_036741815.1 Acidobacteriota bacterium | reverse complement strand
GCGCCTGGACCTGTCGCAGGCCAAGCACCCCTCGCTGCGCGGCCATTCGCGGCTGGCCAGCCGGCTGGCGCGCCTCGTGCCCTTCTACGAGTTCGACGAGTCGCGCTTCTTCCGCTCCGACGGTGCGCCGGAGGATGTCGCCGCGCGCCGGCGCGCCGGCTTCGAGCGGCTGGCCGAGGACCTGCGGCGGAAGCGGCCGGAGACGCTCCGCCTGACCGGCGAGACGGAAGAAGGAGTCTCGGACCTCCAGTTCACGGCCGCCTACCGCGTGCCCTTCCCGTACCGGCGCCTCGTGCGCGCGCACCTGGGCGCGGGCGCGTTCGCGGCCGCTTCCGCCGGGGTGACCGTGACCGACCTCGACGGCAACGTCTCCTACGACCTCACCGGCTCCTATGGCGTGAACCTGTTCGGCCACGACTTCTACAAGGACTGCATCGAAAAAGGGGCGGAGCGCGTGCGCGCGCTGGGGCCCGTGCTCGGCACCTATCACCCGGTGATCGCCGAGAACGTGAGGCGGCTCCGAGCCATCTCCGGGCTGGACGAGGTCTCGTTCCACATGTCCGGCACCGAGGCCGTCATGCAGGCGGTACGCCTGGCCCGCTACCACACCCGGCGCTCGCACCTCGTCCGCTTCTGCGGCGCCTATCACGGCTGGTGGGACGACGTGCAGCCCGGGGTGGGCACGCCCCTCGCTCCACACGCGACTTACACCCTCAAGGACCTGCACGAAGGCTCCCTCCGCGTGCTGCGGAGGCGGCGCGACATCGCGTGCGTGCTGGTCAACCCGCTGCAGGCCCTGCACCCCAACGCCGCCGCGCCCAGCGACTCCGCTCTCGTGGACGGCGTCCGTGAGGCGGGCTTCGATCGGCAGGCCTACACGGCCTGGCTGCGGGGGCTGCGGGAGGTCTGCACCGAGCGGGGGATCCCGCTCGTATTCGACGAGGTCTTCGTCGGCTTCCGGCTGGCGCCCGGCGGGGCGCAGGAGTACTTCGGCGTGCGCGCGGACATGGTGACCTACGGCAAGACGCTGGGGGGCGGCCTGCCCGTGGGCGTGCTGTGCGGCCGCAAGGAGCTGATGAAGCGGTTCCGCGAGGACCGTCCCCTCGACGTCTGCTTCGCCCGCGGCACCTTCAACTCCCATCCCTACGTGATGGGCGCCATGCGCGAGTTCCTGGCCCGGCTGGAGACGCCGGAGGTGCGGGAGCGCTACCGCGGCCTCGACGAGCAATGGGACGCCCGCGCGGACGCCCTGAACCGCCGGCTGCGCGCCGAGGATCTGCCCGTCCACGTGGCCAACCTCTCGTCGATATGGACGGTGGGCTACACGCAGCCGTCCCGCTACGGCTGGATGCTCCAGTACTACCTCCGCGCGCAAGGGCTGGCCCTGAGCTGGATCGGAACCGGCCGTCTCATCTTCAGCCTCGACTACACGGATGCCGACTTCGAGGCCGTGGCCGACCGCTTCGTGGCCGCCGCCCGGGCGATGCGCGCGGACGGCTGGTGGTGGTCTCATCCCCGGCTCACGAGGAAGGCCATCCAGCGGCAGGTCCTGGGCGAAGTGGTCCGCCGCGCGCTCCGCTCCTAGGCCGGGGCGGTCGAGCTCGGCGCGATCGGGTCCAGGAGCTCGCCGCGCAGGACATACAGGGGCGCCCGATAGTACAGGCTGATGTCGTGGAAGGGGTCGGTGACGATCTTCGTCAGCCACACCAGGCCCGTCTGGACGCCCTTCAGGAAGAAAAGGTGCACGGTGCGGAACAGCACCGCGCCGATCCCCAGCGCCAGCCACAGGGTCGAGAGGTGGGCCAGGAACCCGCCGAAGTCGCGGCGCGCCTCGAACAGGCCCAGGAACGTCGGATCGATCGCCAGCCCCACGGGCAGCAGGGCCCAGAGGCTGAGAAGAACCACCTTCCGCCTGAGGTTGTAGCCGACCTTCACCTGCTCCTTGTACTCGTGGGTGGCCTGGTTGGCCTCGTCGTAGCCCTTGGGCTCGAAGAAGAAATGGCCGATCTGCCGGGTGACCATGGCCACCACCCATCCCACGAGGGCGGCGGCCACCGGGTGCGTGAACAGCAGCACGTACGTGCAAAGGAAGCTGATCGCGCTCACGAGGTGCAGCGACTGGTTGATGCGGCTGTGGTGGTAGTAGCGGTGGTCGTCCCAAC
>DAINRN010000646.1:0-2164 GCA_036741815.1 Acidobacteriota bacterium | reverse complement strand
CGTCGCGGGCCTCATCCTCGTCAAGCTGTTCGTGGCACGCCGCGGGCTGCCCGGCGTCCGCGGACCGGCCCTGCGTTACTGAGTGCCGCTCAGGCCCGGCCCGCGGGCGCGAATGCCCCGCCTCCGGACCGCGCCCGCCCGCCGATCATCGCGGCCACCGACCCGAAGATCGTGCCGATCACGATGGTGAACGCGACCCAGAACGTGAGCTGCGGCACGAGGCCTATGGCGATCCACTTCGTGAGCAGGCCCATCGGCGGGAGGTCGGGCGGGCCCAGCTCGTAGTGGGTCCCCCAGTTCGCCATCATGGCCACCAGCATCAAGACGGCCACGGGGATCCTCGCCGCCAGCGCGTACGCCCCGAGCACGCGGCCGAGGGCCGGCCAGCCGCGGAACGCCACGAAGGCCCCGGCGAGCGAGGCCACCGCCAGCACGGGGAGCACGGCGAGGAAAGTCAGCTTCATGGCCTGGGCCGCGAAGATGGCCGCGGGCACGAAGAGCAGGCCCAGGAAGGCCAGGCCCAGCGCGCGGCCCGCACCCGCCGGCCCGAGCCCGGCAGCCAGGAGCTTGCGGGCGAAATAGACGCCGAAGATCGGGACCAGCCACACGATCCCCACGATGGCGCCCGCGCCGCCCGCCTCGCGGCTGAAAAAGGTGGGGTTCCATCGCATGAGCTCGCCCACCAGCCGCAGGATGGTCCAGGCCAGGGTGAACAGCGCCGGCACCAGGATGAGCCGGCCCATCTTTAGCGTGTCGTTCATGAACCCCTCCTGCGCGCCCGAGGTCGGGGCGCGCCACTTTCGAGTCTAGCGCGGCAAACGGCGGGGGTGGGTCAAACCTCTCGTCAGAAGAATCCGGGCAGGACGACCGCCGCGGCCAGGAGCGCGAGGCCCGCGAGGAGCGCACGGCGGGCGATGGTGAGGGTCGGGAACGTCCCCGTCCGCCAGCCGGCCCACGCCTCCCCGGCCGCGTAGAAAAGGATGGGCATCACCGGCAGGCGGAAGCGGTCCTGGCCGTACGTGATCACGTGGAGAGCGTTGTAGTAGACGAGGAACAGCAGCAGGAGGACCTGCGGCGGGGTGAAGCGCAGGGCCGCCAGGCCGGCGACGGCCAGCGCCAGGACCGCCAGGTAGGGCGCGACCATGACCCCGCGGATCAGTGACCGCGTCCCGGTCCCGACGGGACCGTAGGCGTCGCGATCGAGGAGCACGGAGACGTGGGTCGCGGGGGCCCACAGCTCCGGCAGCTCGACGCGCAGCTTCTCGAGCAGCCAGAGCGGTTGCCGGTCGCGGATCGCCTCCCACGCGCGCGCCCGGGCCAGCCGGTACTGCGGTATCGGATCGGGCACGGAGTCCGTCTGCCGGTAGAACTCATCGAGGGGCAGCCGCGTGTTGCCCTGCCAGAGGCTGTGGGCCCCGAAGGTGGACACGGGGACGAAGGCGTGGAAGACGACCCAGTTGCGGTATGTCCATGGGGCGACGGTGAGGATGGTCGCGGCCAGGAACGCGGCGCTCAATCCTGGACGTCGGCTCTCGCGGCCGCCCTCCGGCCGGCGCCAGGCGAGCCACAGGGCAGCGATGGGCGCGAAGTAGAGGGCCGTCTCCCGGGTCAACGCGGCCACTCCCCACAGCACGCCCGCGGCCACGGCCGCGCCGCATCTCCCCGTCGCGTGGGCGGCCAGCAGGCGCTCGAAGCCCCACCAGAGGAGGACCAGGAACAGCGTCTCGGACCAGAAGTGGACGGAGAACCAGACGAGCTCCGGGTAGAACGCGGCGGCGGCCGCGGCGAGAAGCGCGCCGCGCGCCGAGAACGCGAGGCGCCCCGCGCACCCCACCGCGGGTACGAGGAGCGCGCCCATCACCGCCTGCGCCCATTTCACGGCCGTGAGGCCGCCCAGGGCCGCGTAGACGGCGGCGATGAAATAGGGATAGGCGGGCGGATAGAAGAGGATCGGGCTCTTGAGCGGCGAGAAGGCGTGCCACGGGAGCAGCACCCCTCTGAAGGCCAGGGCAGTCCAGGTGGACTCGTCGCCGGCGAGGCGGGCGCGGGGCTCGAGGAGTAGGAACGCGATGCGAACGGCGAGCCCCGCCGCGGTCAGCAGGGCGAGACAACGGCCGAAGGAGGTCGCGCGGCTCGGATCGTCGGCCACGAGGGTGACCGCGAT
>DAINRN010000645.1:0-2174 GCA_036741815.1 Acidobacteriota bacterium | reverse complement strand
ATTTCGAACAGAAACGCCATGCAGGCAGGATACGATCCGGCGCGCCGTCCACGTGCCCGGCGACCGCGCGGGGCGGTCGTCCGCGTCCTAGGTCAGGGCCGGCTCAGGACACCACGCGCGCACCCAGGCCGTCCACCTCCGCGGCGTGGACCGTCGCCTCCATCCCCAGCCGCCGGTAGGCGGCCAGGAACGCCGCGCCGACCGCTCGTGCTGACGCAGCCGTGACGATGGCGACCACGGTCGGGCCCGCGCCGCTCACCGCCACGCCCAGGGCCCCCGCTTCCAGGCCGGCCGACCGCGCTTCCGCGTACCCCGGATAGAGCGCCGCCCGCGCCGGCTCGGCGATGCGGTCCACCATCGAGCGGCGGATGAGATCCGCGTCCCCCCTCTCGAGGCCGGTGACCAAGCCCGCCAGGCGCGCGGCCTGCCCCACCGCCTCCGCGCGAGGGACGGTGGCCGGCAAGGCGGCGCGGGCGCGCGCCGTCTCGACCGTGTAGCTCGGGGTCGCCAGGACCAGGCTCAGGTCGTGGTGGATTCGGAGAGGGGTGACGTGCAGCGGGTCGATGCTCAGCGTGAGGACCGCGCCACCCAGCAGCGAGGGGGCCACGTTGTCGGGATGGCGGCCGGAGACCACCTCCTCGGCGTCGAGCGCCGCCGCCAACAGGTCCATCCGCGAGAGACGCAGGCCCAGGACGGCGTCGGCCGCGACCGCGCCGGCCACCGCGGAGGCCGCGCTGCCTCCCATGCCCGACGCCAGGGGCAGGCCCTTCTCGATGCTGAGCTCCAGGCCGGCGTCCACGCCCGCGCGGCGGAGCACGGAGGCGGCGGCGATGGCGGCGGTGTTGCTCTCCGCGGCGGTGGGGATGCGCCCGTCCGACACGGCCGTCACCCGGACCCCGCCGCCGTCGGTCCGGTGCGCCGTCACCAGGTCCCCACGGCCGGTGAACGCCACGCCCAGGCAGTCGAACCCCGGCCCGAGGTTCGACACGGATCCGGGCGCGTACACGGCGACGGCCCTGGCCGACGGTTTGCTCACCCGGGAGAGCCGCTACTCCTCGTCCTCGCGCAGCCGGGCCAGGACCGAGAAGTCCTCGAGGGTGGTGGTGTCCCCCACCTCCTTCCTGGACGCGATGTCGCGGAGCAGCCGCCGCATGATCTTCCCGCTGCGGGTCTTGGGCAGGGCGTCCGTGAAGCGGATGTCGTCGGGCCGCGCGATGGCGCCGATCTCCTTCACCACGTGGTCCTTCAGCTCCGCGCGCAGCGCGTCGGTGGCGTCCACGCCGGCTTGTACGGTGACGAAGGCCACCAGCGCCTGTCCCTTGAGGTCGTCCGGACGGCCCACGACCGCGGCCTCCGCCACGCGCTCGTGGGAGACGAGCGCGCTCTCCACCTCCATGGTCCCCAGCCGGTGGCCGGCCACGTTGATGACGTCGTCCACCCGGCCCATGATCCAGAAGTAGCCGTCCTCGTCACGGCGGGCGCCGTCGCCCGTGAAGTAGGCGCCGGGGAACCGGCTCCAGTATTGCGCCACGTAGCGGTCGGGATCGCCGTAGATCGTGCGCAGCATGCCCGGCCAGGGTTGCCGGATCACCAGGTAGCCGCCCGCGCCGGCCTGGGCGGGACGGCCGTCCTTGTCCACCACCTCGGGCACCACACCGAAGAAGGGCAGCGTGCCCGAGCCGGGCTTGGTGGGCGTGGCCCCCGGCAGGGGCGTGATCATGATGCCGCCCGTCTCCGTCTGCCACCACGTGTCCACGATCGGGCAGCGGTCCCCGCCGACGACGTGCCGGTACCACATCCACGCCTCGGGGTTGATGGGCTCGCCCACGGTGCCCAGCAGGCGCAGGCTCGTGAGGTCGTGCTGGCGCGGCCACTGCTCGCCCCACCGCACGAAGGCGCGGATGGCGGTGGGCGCGGTGTACAGGATGCTCAGGCGGTGCCGCGCGATCATGGACCAGAAGCGGTCCGGCTGCGGATGGTTGGGCGCCCCCTCGTACATGAAGCTGGTGGCGCCGTTGGCCAGGGGGCCGTAGACCACGTAGGAGTGGCCCGTGACCCACCCGATGTCCGCGGTACACCAGTAGCGGTCCTCGTCCTTGAGGTCGAAGACCAGGCGCGTGGTGAGCGTGGCCTGCAGCAGATAGCCGCCGGTGGTGTGGACGACACCCTTCGGC
>DAINRN010000644.1:0-2182 GCA_036741815.1 Acidobacteriota bacterium | reverse complement strand
GGGGCCCGTGATCCGCGATCCCGAGGGCACGGGGGACCTCTGGATCGTGCCGGGTGAAGGGCTCACCTACAACGACCCGGAGTTCTCATGGCTCTCCACGATCGCGCCCACCGGCATCGCGTTCCCCTTCGGCAGCTCCTGGGGACCGACCTACGACCAGGTGGCGCTCGTGGGCGACGCCAACTTCGGCCAGATGTCCTCGTTCCCCCTGAACGGCCCCCGCGACGCGTTCGTGCTGACGGGAGGGCTCGCGGACCTGGTGGCGGACAACCAGGCCGAGCACGATCAGGTGGTGATCGGGTCGGGCTTTGCCGGCCTCGTGGGCCTCGAGCGGGGCATGGAGACCCCCAACCCCCACATCTACGCCGTGTCGATCGGCACGGGCACGATCTACCGCATCAGCGGACCGGTGCCGGTCAGGCTGCAGGGCTTCACGGTCGAGTAGCCGGCCGCTCTCCACCCTGGAGGTCCGCGGCGTAGAATCGCCGCCGATGCTGCTCAAGGGCGCGACGGTGGCGACGCTCGACCCGCCGCTGGCGGAGACGGCCGACCTCCGGGTGGAAGGCGACCGCATCGTGGAGCGCCGTGCGTCGCTCCCCGTGCGCGCGGGCGAAGAGGTCTTCGACCTCGCGGGCGCCGTCGTCCTGCCCGGCCTCGTCAACGCCCACACCCACCTCTACAGCGCGCTGGCGCGCGGCATGCCCGGCCCGCGCGTCCCGCCCCGCAGCTTCATCGAGGTCCTGGAGCGGGTGTGGTGGCGCCTGGACCGGGCCCTGGACGCGGAGTCCGTCTACCTCTCCGGCCTCGTGGGAGCCATCGAGGCGGCGCTCTCGGGCACCACGCTGCTCATCGATCACCATGCCTCGCCGTCGTTCATCCGGGGATCGCTGGGCGAGCTGCGCCGCGCGATCGAGGAGGTGGGGCTGCGCTCGGCCCTCTGCTACGAGGTGACCGACCGCAACGGCAGCGAGGGCCGTGACCTCGGCCTCGAGGAGAACGAGGCCTTCCAGTCGGTGAGCTCGCCCCTGACCCGCGGGATGATCGGCGGCCACGCCAGCTTCACCCTCTCGCCGGAGAGCCTGGACCGCCTCCGCGACCTCGGCCAGCGCACGGGCGCGGCCCTCCACATCCACGCCGCCGAGGACACCATCGATCTCCTCGACGCGCGTGCCCGCTACGGCGTGGACCTGGTGCGCCGCCTCGACGCCCACGGGCTGCTGGTGGCGCGCCCGCTCCTGGCCCACTGCGTCCACCTCACGGAAGCCGAGGTGGCCGAGGTCCACGTCCGCGGGTGCTGGATCGCGCACAACCCGCGCTCGAACATGAACAACAACGTGGGCTACGCCCCCACGGCGGCGCTGAAGCGCGCCGCGCTGGGCACCGACGGGATGGACGGCGACATGCTGGCCGAGACGCGGGCCGCCTTCCTCAGGATGCGCGACGCGGGCCGCGGGGGAGATGCTCGCGGGCGGCCACCGGCTGGCCGCCGCGCTCTTCGGGCTGCCCTTCGGGAAGCTGGACGGCGGCGCCCCCGCCGACCTCGTGGTCCTCGACTACGTCCCGCCCACGCCGCTCCACACCGACAACCTTGGCGGGCACCTGCTCTTCGGCGTGGACCGCAGCCACGTCTCGTCCGTGATGGTCGCCGGCCGATGGGTGGTGCGCGACCGGCGGGTGACGGGCGTGGACTCCGCCGCGGCCTTCGCCCGCGCCCGGGCCGCCGCGCCGGAGGTGTGGCGGAGGATGGACCGGCTGTAGACTCGGCGCGGACCGCCGTTCGATTCGAGGGAGCCGTTCACTTCGAGGGAGCCCTATGCCACGCCTCGTCCGCTGCGGCCTCATCCAGGCCAGCAACGTCAAGTCCCCCGCCGAAGCCGGCCTGCCCGAGATCCGCGAGGCCATGATCGAGAAGCACCTCGGGATGATCGACGACGCGGGACGGCGCGGGGTCCAGATCCTCTCCTTGCAGGAGCTCTTCTACGGCCCGTACTTCGCGGCCGAGCAGGACACGCGCTGGTACGCGTTCACCGAGCGCGTGCCCGACGGCCCCACCGTCAAGCTCATGCAGGAGCGGGCGCGGAAGCACCAGATGGCCATGGTGGTGCCCGTCTACGAGGAGGAGGCGACCGGCGTCTATTACAACACGGCCGCAGTCATCGACGCAGACGGCACGCTCCTTGGC
>DAINRN010000643.1:0-2182 GCA_036741815.1 Acidobacteriota bacterium | reverse complement strand
GAGCTGGCCGAGGCGCTGGGAACCTGGCTCAAGGCGGGATCGGTCGCCGACCTCGGGGAGCTGGCCGCACATCTCGAGTCGGCCAGCAAACCGTTGCGGGCGGCCGTGGTCCGCCTGCGAGACTCCGCGCGGGCGCAGCTCGAGCGCAAGCAGGACGCCTGGCGCCCCGTGGCGGTCGAGGTCGCCGCCTGGCTGTCTGGCGCGGGCGACGCCGTGCGCGGAGCCGCCGACCTCAAGCGCCTGAAGGCGGCCGAGGCCTGGCTCAAGAAGGCGGCCGCCGGCATCCGCGACGACCGCTTCGCGCCGATCGCGGAGAAGGCCGCGGGGATCTGGGACCACCTCCGCCAGCAGAGCCACGTCGCGCTGGGGCGGATACAGCTCGCGGGAGAGGGCACGCGACGGCGCGTGGCCCTCGACGTCACCGTGGACGGCGTCGAGGGCGCCGCCCTGGCCGTGATGAGCCAGGGCGAGCTGCACTCGCTGGCCCTCAGCCTCTTCATCCCCCGCGCCACGCTGCCGGAGAGCCCGTTCCGCTTCATCGTCATCGACGATCCCGTGCAGTCGATGGACCCGGCCCGCGTGGACGGGCTGGCGCGCGTGCTGGAGAGCGCGTCGGTGGACCGCCAGGTCGTGGTCTTCACCCACGACGACCGCCTCCCGGAGGCGGTGCGCCGCCTCGATGTCGCCGCGGAGATCGTGGAGGTGACGCGCCGGGACGGCTCGGTGGTCGATCTGCGGCGGGCCCTCGACCCCGTCGGGCGTTACCTCGAAGACGCCTTCGCCGTCGCCAGCGCCGCCGACCTCCCCTCGCCGGCCGCCGGCCGGGTGGTGCCGGGGCTCTGCCGGCTCGCCCTCGAGGCGGCGTGCATGGACCTCGTCCGGCGGCGGCGGCTCGGCCGTGGAGAGGCCTACAGCGACGTCGAGCGCACCTTGAGCGACGCAGGACAGCTGAGGCCGATGTTGGCCCTGGCGCTGTTCGACGATGCGGGACGCGGCGCGGACGTGCTTCCCCGCCTCGAGCGCGAGGCGGGACCGGGGATGGCCGAAACGCTCGGGCACTGCGACAAGGGTGTCGTCGAGCTTCAGGCGGCCGCCTCGGTCGAGCTGGTCCGGCAGGCCGGCAAGCTCGCGGCCTGGCTCCGGGGGTTGAATTGAAGAAGCAAGACAGCCCCCGGGACTTCCTGGACATGGCCGAGGGCCTTCTCCGCCGCGCGGATCCGGCCACGGCCGGCTTGTGGCCCCGGGCCTCCGCCCTCCTCGCCTTGCAAGCCCTGGAAACCGGCGTCGTCCGTCTCTGGGAGCGCCGGACCCTCGACCTCGGCAGCTGCCCCATGCGGGCCCAGCTCATTTGCCTGCGGCCCTACCTCGAGGACGCGGACCTCGCCGCCCGCACCGGCCTCGCCTGGTCGGCGTTGAGCCGCGCCTGTCACCACCACGCCTACGAGCTGGCGCCCACGGCCGCGGAGTTGCGCGACTGGTTTTCGGTGGTGACGGAGCTGATCGAGAAGGTCAGCGAACCGTCAAGATGAGGGCGGTCAGGTCGTCGCTGGAGCTCGCTCCGCCCGTCCATTCGGCCACGGCCGCGAGCAGCCCCTCCAGGACGGCGGCAGCGCTCCCGCGCGGCGCGCCCGCGCCCAGCGCCGCGCCGGTCCGGTCGTCGCCGAACTCGCAGTCGTCGGGAGAGCTGGCCTCCGTGACGCCATCCGTGACCATGGCCATCACGTCGCCCGGCTGGAGGACGACCTCGCCCGCCTCATAGGACGCATCTCCCAGGAGCCCCAGGGCCAGGCCCCCTCCCGGCAGCCGGCTCGCGGTTCCCTTCCCGTCGACCCGAAAGGGCGGGATGTGGCCGGCGTTGACGTAGACGAAGCGACGCGACGCCACGTCCAGCTCCCCGTAGAAGAGCGTGACGTAGCGCCCGGGCTGGGTGCTCGCGAAGAAGGTCCGGTTCAGCCGCTCGATCACTTGCGCGGGCGCGGCGGTCCCGGCGAGCGCGCGCAGCGAGGCGCTCACCGACGCCATCACCAGGCTGGCCGGCGTCCCCTTGCCCGAGACGTCGGCGATGACGAGGGCGAGCCGCCCGCCTCCGAGGTCGATCCAGTCGTACCAGTCGCCGCCCACCTCGTAACAGGGGCGGCTCTCGGCCGCGACCTCGAAGCCGCGGACCTCGGGCGGGCGCGGC
>DAINRN010000642.1:0-2192 GCA_036741815.1 Acidobacteriota bacterium | reverse complement strand
ACCACGAAGGCCTTGTCGGCGCGCGGCGAGTTGGCGTGGATGGCCTTGGCCACCAGCTCCTTGCCCGTCCCGCTCTCGCCCACCACCAGGATGGTGGAGCGGCTGGGGGCGGCCTGGGCGATGAGGCCGAAGACCTGCTGCATCCTCGGGCTCTTGCCCACGATCTCCGTGAAGCGGCCCTGCTCGCGCAGCGCGCTCCGCAGCTGGCGGTTCTCGTCCTGCAGCCGCCGCTGGTTGAGCGCGTTCTTGAGGATGTGCAGGACCTCCTCGTGCTTGAAGGGCTTGGTGACGTAGTCGAAGGCGCCCTTCTTCATGGCGGTGATGGCCGTCTCCAGGGAGGCGAAGGCGGTGATCATGAGGACCACGAGGTCGGGGTCGCTCTTCTTCAGCTCGTCCAGGACCTCGAGCCCCCCCAGCTCGGGCAGCATCACGTCCAGGATCACGGCGTCGAAGGACTTCTTCCGGGCCAGGGCCAGGCCCTCCGCCCCGTCCTCGGCCAGGACGACGTCGTAGCCGGCCTGGGTGAGCAGGGTCTGGAGGACGTCGCGCATGACATCCTCGTCGTCCACGACGAGGATGGTGCCGAGGCTCTCGGGAGCCGTCATCGCTCCGCCACCGCCTCCACGGGCCGCAGCGCGGGCAGGGTGACCTGGAAGGTCGTGCCCTGTCCGGGCACGCTGTCCACGAAGATGGCCCCGCCGTGCTCCTGCAGGATCCCGTAGGAGACCGACAGCCCGAGCCCGGTGCCCCGGCCCATGCCCTTGGTGGTGAAGAAGGGGTCGTAGATGCGCTTGATGTCGTCGCGGCTGATGCCGTGCCCGGTGTCGGCCACCTCGACCACCACGGTGTCGTCGTCGGCGCGCGTGGCCAGGGTCAGCCAGCCGCCGCGGGGCATGGCGTCCTTGGCGTTCAGGAACAGGTTGAGGAAGACCTGCTGCAGGCGGTTCTCGTTGCCGCGCACGTCGGGCAGGCTCTCGGCCAGCTCCTTGCGCACCTTGATGCGCGCCCCGTCGAGCTGGTGCTCCAGGAGCGACATCACGTCCAGGACGAGCTTGTTCACGTCCAGCGACTCCAGCTCGCCGCTGCCGGAGCGGGAGAAGTTCAGCAGGTTGTTGATGATCTTGGCCGCGCGGAAGGCCTGCTTCTCGATCTTCTCCAGCAGGGCGTCGCCGGGGTCCGACTTACCCACCCGCTCCCGCAGCATCTGGGTGTAGGACGAGATCCCCGTGAGCGGGGTGTTGACCTCGTGCGCCACCCCCGCCGCCAGCAGGCCGATGGAGGCCATCTTCTCCGAATGCTGGAGCTGCTCCTCGAGGCGGATGCGGGCGGTGACGTCGTCGAGGATCAGGATGGTCCCGCAGCGCTCGCCCGAGCCCACCTGGAAGGGGGCCATGGACACGTTGACCATGACGTTCCGCCCGTCGGTCGTGGGCAGGCGCAGCTTGTAGATGTGGCTGATCTCGTCCTCGCCCGGACGGCCCAGGACCAGGCTGCCCCGCAAGGACTCCAGGAACGACGCGGGGAAGACGTCGTCCAGCGCGCGGCCCAGCACCTCCTCCCGCCGCCTCCCGGTGAGGATCTCCAGCGAGCGGTTCCAGCGCGCCACGCGGCCGTCCAGGTCGAGGACCAGGATCCCGGAGTCGATGCTCTCCAGGATGTTGACGTTGTACTCGGTGAGCTGCTGCAGCTCGTCCGCCTTCTCGCTCAGGCTGCGGTACAGGCGGCCGTTCATGAAGGCGGTGGCGGCCTGGCCGGCCAGGGCCTGGAGCAGGTCCACCTCTTCGCTGTTCAGGGTGTCGAGCCCGGGCTTGCGGCCGATGCCGAGCACCGCGATCGTCTCGCCCTTCACGCGGCAGGGGAAGTAGTAGGCCAGGTCCAGCACCGCCACCTCGGGCAGGGACTCGGGGTCCGTCTCCGCGTGGACGGGCTCGCCCGCCGCCAGCCGCCGCAGCAGGGTCCCGTCCGGCGGCACGCGCACGCGCTCCGCCGCGGGCGGGCAGCCGCGCGAGCGGAAGATGGCGAAGCTGCCGTCGGCCTCGGGGAGGAAGACGGCCAGGGACTCCACGCCCAGCGAGTCGCCCACGCCCTGGAGCAGGCGCTCCGTCATGCGCGCGAGGTCCAGGTCCGCGTTCAGGTCCTGCGAGAGCCGCAGCACGGCCCGCCGCGACTGGTAGCGCTCCCGGAAGAACAGG
>DAINRN010000641.1:0-2193 GCA_036741815.1 Acidobacteriota bacterium | reverse complement strand
AGGCGGCGGCGCTGGCGTACCAGGTGGCGTGGCAGCGGATCCTCGCCCTGCACACCGGCGTCGGCCTCTACTCGATCGCGGTCATCGTCGCCGTCTTCATGGCGGGCCTCGGCCTGGGCAGCCGCCTGGGGGCGGCGGCGAGCACGAAGGTGACCGCCGGGCGCGCGCTGGTGCTGTTCGCGGCATGCGAGCTCGGGATCGCCGCCTACGGCGCCGCCAGCTGCTGGATGCTCTACGACTGGCTGTACGTGCGCCACGGCTGGCTCTACGCCGATCCGCTCCGCGGCGCGCTGATGCACTTCGCCACGCTGGCGTTGCCCACGGTGCTCATGGGGATGTCGCTGCCCCTCCTGACGCGGGCGGTCGTCCGGCAGGTGGAGTCGGCCGCGGGCACGGTCGCCTTCCTCTACGGCGTCAACGTGCTGGGCGCGGCCGCCGGTGCCCTGGCCACGCCCTGGGTCTTCTTCCGTCACCACGGGGTTCGCGCCGCGGTAATGGCGGCCGTGGTCGCCAACCTCGTCGCGGGATCGAGCGCGCTCGCCCTCGCCTTGTGGCGACGGTCCTCCGAGCGGACAGAGACGGTTCCGGAGACGGAAGCGGGGGCGCCGGTGGTGACGCCCGGCGGCGCGAAAGGAGCGTTCGGGGGTTGGATCGCCCTCTACGCCACGAGCGGGTTCTGCGCCCTCGCCCTCGAGATGCTGTGGTTCCGCATCATGGAGGTCTCGCTCAAGTCCACGTCGTACACGTTCGGCACGCTGCTCGCGCTGTACCTCTTCGGATCCGGGGTCGGAGCCATCGCGGGCATCACACTGGCGCCCAGGATCGGCGCCCCGCGCCGCGCCTTCCTGGCCTGCCAGTGCCTGCTGATCGTCTACGCGTGCGCCGCCATCGCGCTCCTGGCCTGGATGCCGCCGACGGTCCGCGGGTACGCCTGGCTCTACGACCTCTGGGGCGGCCGGCGCTCGTTCAACCTGGGCGGCAGGCTGTACGTCGGCGCGCTGGTGCGGCTCTACGTGGTGATGCCCCTGGCGCTGTTCGGCATCCCCACCGTACTCATGGGGCTCTCCTATCCCATCCTGCAGCGCGCGGTCCAGGACGACCCGGCCACCAGCGGATGGAAGGCCGGCGTCCTGCAGGCCGCCAACATCGCGGGCTGCGTGGCCGGCAGCCTGCTGGTGGGGCTGGGGACGCTCACCTGGCTCGGCACCACGGGGACGTTCCGTCTGCTTGGCCTCGTGGGCCTGCTCTTCGCAGGACTGGGCCTGCGCGAGGCGGGCGGACGGCGTCTGTTCCTGACCCTCGGGGCGCTGCTCCTGGTCGTGGCCGCCGTCTTGCCCTCGCAGCGCCGCCTCTGGCTGCGCCTCCACGGCACGCAGGAGCAGGCCAGCCTGCTCGAGGAGGACGCGACCGGGGTGGTGGCGCTGGTGCCCGACCGCCAGGTCTGGCAGGTGTGGGCGGGGGGCCGCTGGCACAGCACTCTGCCCTTCTCCGGCATCCACACAGCGCTGGGGGCCGCCCCCGCGATCATTCATCCCGCCCCGCGCGAGGTCGCGATCATCGGCCTGGGCTCGGGGGACACGGCGGCGTCTTCGGGCTGCCGGCGGGACGTGGACCAGCGCATCACCGTCTTCGAGCTGTATGCGCCGGAGCACCGCCTGTTGAGCCTCCTGGGCCGCCGGCCCGACGCGCCGGCCAAGCTGCCCCGCTTCCTGGAGGACCCGCGCTTCACATTCCGGATCGCCGACGGCCGCAACGCCATCGACCGGGGCGGACACCTCTACGACATCATCGAGGCGGACGCGCTGTGGCCGACCAGCCCCTACTCGGGGAACCTGTACTCGCTCGAGTTCTTCCAGATGTGCGCGAGCCGCCTGCGGCCCGGAGGCCTGGTCACGACCTGGCTGCCCACCCGGCGCGTGCGCGCGACCTTCCTGGCCGCGCTGCCCTACGTCGTGGAGCTCACCGGCGGGAACATCGCGATCGGCAGCAAGTCGCCCATACCCATCGACGTCGAGATGTGGAGGGAGCGGCTCTTCGATCCCGCCAACACCGCCTACCTGGGACGGCAGCGGGCCATGGGCGTGTGGGCGGAGCTGCAGGGCGTGCGTCCCGCGGACCGGGAAGCCGAGGCACCCCGGCCGATCAACCGGGACCTGTTCCCGCGGGACGAGTTCAACACGCCCAACTAGCCGG
>DAINRN010000640.1:984-2200 GCA_036741815.1 Acidobacteriota bacterium | reverse complement strand
GGTCCCGGGGTCGACCCGGCGCGGGCTGCCCGGCCAGAACACGAACCCGACCGCGTCCGCGCCCGCCCGGGCCACCGCCACCGCGTCGTCCACGCTGGTGATGCCGCAGACCTTCACGAAGACACGGGTGCCGGCGCGGTCCGCGCGGCCCGCCCAGCGCTGCGCCGAGGACTCGCGGATCATGGACTCCAGCGCCTTGCCCGGGTCCTTCTCGGACATCAGGTGCTCGCCCACCAGCACGGCGTCGTAGCCGGCGTCCCGCAGCCGGCGCACGTCGCCCGGGCCGCGGATACCGCTCTCCGCCACCGCCACCACGTCGTCGGGGATGAGCGGGGCGAGGGACAGCGAGGTCTGGAGGTCGACGGCCATGGTGGTGAGATCGCGGTTGTTGATGCCGACGATGCGCGCGCCGCAGTGCAGGGCGCGGCGCAGCTCCTGCTCGTCGTGGACCTCCACCAGGGCCTCGAGCCCGCCCTCGTCGGCCGTGGACAGGAGCTGCCGGATCTCTCCGTCCTCCAGGGCGGCCACGATCAGGAGCACCGCGTCCGCTCCCGCGTACCAGGCGTCCCACACCTGGTACGGGTCCACCACGAAGTCCTTGCAGAGCGTGGGCAGGAGCGTCGCCGCCCGCGCCTCGCGCAGGTCCTCCATGCTCCCCCCGAAGAACTGCTCCTCGGTGAGCACGGAGAGCGCGGCCGCGCCGGCGATCTCGTAGGCCTGGGCCACGCTCACGGGGTGCAGGTCCTCGCGGATCACGCCCCGCGAGGGCGAGCGCCGCTTGAACTCCGCGATCACGTTCACCTGCCCCGGCCGGGAGATGGCGGGGCCGAAGGGCCGGCGGCCCGTGGGCGTGGGCGCGGTAACGAGGATGCGGTCGAGCGGCATCTCGCGGCGCCTCGAGAGGACGCGCTCGCGCGTGCGCGTCAGGATCCGCCCGAGGACGCCGTCCGGGGTCTTCACGATCGGGAGACCTCGGCGGCCCGGCCCAGCAGGTCGGAGGCCTTTCCCGAGTCCACCGCCTCCGCCGCCCGGGCCACGCCGTCGCGCACGCTCTCCGCGCGGCCCGCGACCACCAGGGCCGCGGCCGCGTTCAGCAGCACGGCGTCGCGGCGCGGTCCCCGCTCGCCCGCCAGCACGCCGCGGAGGATGGCCGCGTTGGCCGCGGCGTCGCCGCCGCGCAACGCCTCCGGGCCGCAGGGCTCGATGCCCGCCTCCG
>DAINRN010000640.1:0-974 GCA_036741815.1 Acidobacteriota bacterium | reverse complement strand
CAGCGGGAGCTGCGGCAGCGCCGACGTCCTCGAAACCCTGGGCCTGCGCATCGACCCGCCCGCGGCCACGGTGGCCCGGAGCCTGGCTGGGGAGGGCCGGGTTGGTAAGCGGACCGAGGAGGTTGAACACGGTGCGCACGCCCAGCTCCTTCCGCGGGCCCGCCGCGTGGCGGGTGGCGGCGTGGAAGCTGGGCGCGAACAGGAACGCCCAGCCCACCTCGGCCAGGCTCCTGGCCACGGTGGCCGCGGGCGGGTCGATGCGCAGGCCCAGGGCCTCGAGGACGTCGGCGCTGCCGCAGCTCCCGCTGGCGGACCGGTTGCCGTGCTTGGCCACGGGGACGCCGCAGGCGGCCACCACCAGCGAGGCGACCGTGGAGATGTTGAAGGTGCAGGCCCCGTCCCCGCCCGTGCCGCACGTGTCGACGGCGCCGCGCGACGGCAGCGGCACCGCGCGCGAGCGCATGGCCCGGGCGAACCCCACCACCTCGTCCTCGGTCTCGCCGCGCGCCGCCAGCGCCGCCAGCAGCGCGCCGATCTGCGCCGGGGTGGCGGATCCCTCCATGATGGCGGCCATGGCCGCGCCCGCCTCGTCCTCGGTCAGCGGGGACCCGCGCATGGCCTTGGCCAGCTGCTCGCGCATCACGACGCTCGCTGCGCCGCGGCGGCCGTCCCCAGGCGCAGGAAGTTCCGCAGCAGGTCCTTGCCGACGGCGGTGAGGATGCTCTCCGGATGGAACTGCACGCCCTCCAGGGGCAGGCCGCGGTGGCGCAGGCCCATCACGATCCCGTCGGCGGTCCAGGCCGAGACCTCGAGGCACTCCGGCACGCTGGCCCTGTCCACGATCAACGAGTGGTAGCGGGTGGCGACGAAGGGGTCGGGCAGGCCCGCGAAGACCGTGCGGCCGTCGTGGTGGATGGGCGAGGTCTTGCCGTGCATGAGCGTGGGCGCTCGCACCACCCGCCCCCCGAAGGCCT
>DAINRN010000639.1:0-2205 GCA_036741815.1 Acidobacteriota bacterium | reverse complement strand
GCTGGGCGCGGAGCCTCTGGGCGCGGGGCCGCTTGCGGCGGGGCGGCTGGCGCCGGCGGCTCGGCCGCGGGCTCCTCGATGAAGAAGTCGAAACCGCTGTCCGAGTCCGCCGTAACCGGGGCCGACGTCACCACCTCGGGCTCCGGCGCCGCCGCCGGTTTCGGCTCGGGGGTCAGGAGCTCCTCCAGCTCCGGCTCGCGCGGGGCGAAGATCGCGCTCGCGGGCATGGCGAACATCGTCGCGTCGGGGTGAGGGGCGGCCGGGCTCTCCGACGACACGAGGTCCGCCAGGGCGTCGTCGGCGCTCGGCTGGTGGCTGTCCGCGGGAGCGGCCGGCGCGCGCGCGGCCGGCGCGGCCGGCACGAGGTCCTCGAGGGCGTCCCCGGCGTCGGCACCCGCGCCCGCCGAGGCGAAGCGGCACTCGATCATGACGCTCGCCTCGTCGCCCGGCGCGCCCAGCCACAGGATGTCCCGGTGGCGCAGCGGGGCCTGGCCGGTCACGCGGTCGTCGTTCACGTAGATCCCGCGCGGGCTGTGGGTGTCGTGGACCGTGACCCCGTCCAGGTCCATCCAGACACGGGCGTGGATGGGGCTCACGCCCGGCAGTTCGAGGCAGAACCGACAATCGGTGTCCGAGCCGATCAGTATCTCGTCCACCGCTTCGTCGGCGTCGAAGCAGCGGCCGTCGAGGGGCCCACCCCGCACCGTGAAGGACGCGAAAGCGGGGGGAAGGTCGGGCATTCGGAGGGCGGTGGCGCGATTCTAGGCTCCGGCCCGGAGTGGGTCAAGGCGAAGCACTCGTGCTGATATAATCGGCCCGCGCGATGAAGGACGAGAGCTCGGAGAAGCGGATCTTCTCGTACGACGAGGCGGCGGCCATGCTCCCGGAGGTGCGGCGCCTCACCCGGGAGGCGCACCGCGCGGTGGAAGAGCTCGGCAGCGAGACCGCGCCCGCGAGCAGCCGCGCCGACCTCCAGAAGCGCCTGGAAGAGATCGTGAACGGCTGGGCGCGGGCCCTGGTGGGGATGGGCCTGCAGGTCAAGGGCCTGTGGCTCGCGGACTTCGACAACGGCTCCGGATACTACTGCTGGCGCTACCCCGAGGAAGGCCTGCACTACTACCACTCCTACGAAGACGGCTTCAACGGGCGCATGCGGATCCAGTGACGGCATGAGCGAAGGGGCCCTCACCGCGATCCAGTTCGCCTTCATCGTGATCGTCCCTCTCATCGTGGTGAGGGGCGCCGTCGCGTCGCTGTTCGCGATGGGCGCGCTTTTCGACGCCCTGGAGAATCCCGGAGACCTGCAGGCCCGCGTCGACGCGCTGTTCCGCCGCCCGCCCCGGCCGCCCAGGACCCCCGGGCCGGACCATTACTACCAGCCGCACTGGAGCCCGCAGGAGCCGCGCAAAGCCGCAGGCGCGTGACCGTCCCCGCCGCCGAGCTGCTGGCCTGGACGCGCGCGCGCAAGCCCGACCTGGTCGCCCTCCTCCAGGACCTCGTCGAGATCGAGTCGCCTTCGACGGATGCCGGCGGCGTGTCGGCGGTGGCGGAGCGTCTCGTCCCCGAGCTGGAGAGCGTCGGGCTGCGCGTCGAGCGCGATCCCGTGCACGGCGCGGGGCCCATCCTGCGCGCGGACAACGGGACGGCCGGGCGGCCGGTGATGCTGCTGGGCCACCTCGACACGGTCTGGCCGCCGGGCACCCTGGCCGGGCGTCCGGCGCGCGTCGAGGGCGATCGGCTCTTCGGGCCCGGGTCGTTCGACATGAAGGCCGGCCTCGTGGTCGCGGCCTACGCCCTCCGCGCGCTGGCCGCCCGCGGCCACCTGCCGGGGGTCACCGTCTTCTTCACGCCGCTCGAAGAGGTGGGCTGCGAGCCCTACCGCGCCCGGATGGAGTCGGCCATGAAGTCGTCCGCCGCCGTCCTCGGGTTCGAGCCCGCGTGGCCGGGGGGTGCGGTCAAGACCCGGAGGAAGGGCTCGGGCTCCGTCACGCTGCGCGCGCACGGCCGCGCGGCGCACGCGGGGGCGGACTTCGACAAGGGCAGGAACGCGATCATGGAGCTGGCGCGCCGGTGCCTGGAGGCGGGCGCCCTCACGGACCTGGAGCGGGCGTCACCGTGAACGTGGGCGTCATCCGGGGCGGCCTGCGTTCCAACGTGGTGCTGCGGTGGGAGTTCCGGTCGCCGTCGGCGCTGTTCCTGGTGTGG
>DAINRN010000638.1:0-2208 GCA_036741815.1 Acidobacteriota bacterium | reverse complement strand
GACCTCGTGCTCCTCGACGCCAACCCGCTCGAGGACATCGCGAACACGCGGAAGATCCGCGCGGTGGTCGCGGCCGGGCGCTACTTCTCGCGCGAAGACCTGGACGCGCTGCTGCGCGGAGTGGAGGCGCGAGCCGAAGGCCGTTGAGCCTTGCCGGCTCGCGCCACCGCCCCCAGGTTATTGAAAGTCAGCGCGCAGGTCGCCGAAGCGGCCGGCGTTGAAGTCGTCGACTGCCTCGTTGATCTCGTCCACGCTGTTCATGACGAACGGCCCGTAGTGCACGAGCGGCTCGTCGATGGGAGCCCCGCTCAGGAACAGCGCGATCGAGCCCTCCAGGGACTCGACGACCACCTCGTCGCCGTCGTTCTTGAAGAGGATGAACTCGCCGGTGGACACCGGCTTCGATCCGTTGGCCGTCACCTGCCCCTGCAGCACCAGCAGCGCGGTGTTGTAGTCGCGGGGTGTCGGCAAGCGGACCAGGGCGCCCGGCTCGAGGCGCAGGTCCAGCATGTGCGCCGGGGAGAACGTCTCCGCCGGTCCCTGCGTGTCCTCGTAGGCCCCGGAGATCACGCGCACCACCCCCTTCTCCCCGGCCAGCGGAACGGAGGCGATGGACCGCTCCGTCAACGCCTGGTACTTCGGCGCCGCCAGCTTGTGCTTCCGCGGCAGGTTCACCCAGATCTGCATCATGTGCAGGACCCCGCCCGTCCGCGCGAACGCCTCCTCGTGGAACTCGTTGTGCAGGATGCCAGCTCCCGCCGTCATCCACTGGACCTCGCCCGGTCCGATGATGCCGCCGCTGCCCGCGCTGTCGCGGTGGGCGATCTTGCCCTCGTAGGCGATCGTCACCGTCTCGAAGCCGCGGTGGGGATGGGTCCCCACGCCGCGCCGCCTCGTGGTCGGCGCGAACGCCTCGGGCCTCTGGTAGTCCAGGAGGAAGAACGGGCTCATCCTCTTCTGCGATTCCGTGGCGCTCGGGAAGTAGTTGCTGACGTGGAAGCCGTCCCCCACCCAGTGGTGGGGCGCGCCCCGGAAGACCCTCTCGACCGATCTCTTCACGATCCCTCCTTCAGGCAGCGCTCTTGACGGCCGCCGTCTCCGCCGGCGTGCGGGCGAGGAGCGGGACCGCGCCGCCGAACACGCCTGCGGCCAGGGCGGCCAGGCCCCACGTCTCGCCGGACAGCTCGATTCCGAGCGCGTGGTCCGCGGAGATGACGCCGGGTCCGGTGAACGCCAGGGCCAGGGCTGCTGCGCCGAGCACCAGGGTGTACTCGTAGCCGCCACCCTGCGCGAAGAAGCCGCTCTTGAGGTGGACGCTCACCGTGGCCACCAGCATCACGGCCACCACCGCGGCGGCGGCCGCGGGCGTCAGGAAGCCGGCGGCCAGGAACAGGCCGCCCAGCGTCTCCGCGAGACCGGCCAGCAAGGCCTGCCGCCACCCGGGCCGGAACCCCAACGGCTCCAGGAACTGGCCGGTGCCCGTGAGGCCGTAGCCTCCGAACCAGCCGAACAACTTCTGCGCGCCATGGGCGGCCAGGCTCAGGCCCACCACCAGGCGCAAGATCAACAGTCCGACGCTCATGAAAGCCTCCCTCTAAGCTATCCAGGGACCAGTAACTACCCTGTGGATACCAATAATAGGCCCGTCGGTATCGCTTGTCAAGTAGCTTCCCCATGGAAAGCAAAATGCAGTAGAATGGCCGGGATGGGCAGGAAGATCGACCCACATTGCCGGGCCTTCCAGAACGCGGTGGACCTTCTCGCGCGCCCCTGGACGGGGCTGATCCTGAGCCTGCTGCAGGCGGGGCCGCTGCGGTTCAGCGAGCTCGAGGAGCACACGCGCGGGGTGGGGGCCAAGACGTTGTCCGCGCGGCTCAAGGAGCTGGAGGCCCGACGGATCGTCGCGCGTGACGTGGATCCCGGCCCACCCGTACGGGTGAAGTACACGCTGACCTCCAAGGGCCGGGCCTTCGAGCAGGTGGCGGCCGCGATCGAGCGGTGGGGCCGCGACCTGGTCGCGGACGACTAGCGGCATGAGCGGCCCCCTCTACCCGGCCGCGCGTGTCCACGCGCCGCGGATCGAGGAGCACTTCGCGCGGCACCTGGCCGACGCCGGGCAGGCATCCGCTGCGGCCGGACCCGATGCGGCGACGATCGAGGCCCTGGTGGACGCCGCCTTCTGGGCCAGCCTGCAGCGCGAGGCAGGCT
>DAINRN010000637.1:0-2209 GCA_036741815.1 Acidobacteriota bacterium | reverse complement strand
AGATCGCGAAGCTCCTGCGCATGATCACGAGCGCCCCGGGGAACAAGGCCCAGGCGGGCCTCAAGGTCGTAACCCGCGGGCCGCGCGGCTGATCCCGCGCCGCGCGCTACTGCCCGAACGTGTAGCTGACCCCCACCATGTACCGGCTCAGGTTCTGGTCGAGGTCCACGCCCACGTCGGACAGCGCGTCCTGCAGCTCGCTCCTCTTGGTCTTCCCAACGTACCAGTAGGAAGCGTCCACGCCGAGCCCCTTGAAGAGGCCCACGGTCGCGGTGGCGAAGAAGGACGGCACCGTCTTGCTCACGATGTCGTAGTGGTAGAACCCGCCGCCCAGGGAGAAGCTCCAGTTGGTGTTGCTCGCGCTGGTCCCTCCCGTCTTGTAGACCAGGTAACCGTCGTAGTCGTTGGCGGTGTCCTCCACGCCGGCCACGTCGACGAGGAGCTCGTTGGCGATGTCGAGGGGGATGTTCTCGCCGTTCACGGTCGCGATGTCGGCGGTAATGCTGTTGATCAGGTTGCTGGTGTGGACGAGCCCGAACTGGACACCCAGGTTCTTGTAGAACACGTTGACGTGGCCTTCCGTGTGCTTCACGTCCCGGTTCACGGGGCCGGACAGGAAGACCGTCCCGTCCGGGTCGGCCAGGAGGAAGACGTACTCGGCGGAATCGTTGCCGACCTTGTTGTACCACCCGCCGATGCCGATGCTGGCGCTGTCGCCGGCCTTGAACGCGATCTCGGCCGCCCCCAGGAAATCGGACTTGGGGTCGCCCTTGGTGGCAAGGAAGGCGGTCGGGTCTTCCTCGAAGGTGGCGATGTTCCACTTTGCATAGGGGGCCCACATCAGATGGAAGGCCCACCGCCCTTCGCCGCCCCCCGAGACGCTCGTCGGGATCGAGGTGGCGATGATCTGCGCGTGGGCGGGCCCCACCGAAACGGCCAGCCCGAACGCCGCGACCGCCAAGGTCCTGGCCTGCATTCGCAACGACGCCTCCTTTCCGAGACGGTTCCCGGAAGATTCCGCGCGCCAAGCATAGACGGGCGTCCCGGCCATTTCAACCGCGCGCCCTCGCGGGTATACTCGGCGCGTTCCTCCGGAGATGTCGCGATGAGCGTGCCGTGGCTGTCCGGGAGCGTTTTCGTCCTCGCCCTCGCCTTCGGCCCCGCGAACCCGCAGCTCGAGCCGCCCCCCAAGAAGCCGGAGGCGCCCCCGAAGGACGAGTCCAAGGAGAAGCCGCGCCGCAAGAGGGTGGTGAGCGACCTCTCCGGTTTCGACCTCCTCGACCAGGGCAAGGTGAAGAAGGAGTCCATGGTGGTGGGCGCCACGCGAGGCGCCGCGCCGCCGGTGCTGCTGGCCCCGCGGCTGGGAAGGGTCTACGGCGACCGGCCGGCGCTGGAGTGGAGCGACCTTAGCCGGCCTTCGGGCTTCGTGGTGGCCCTGACCGACGAGGCGCAAGAGGAGCTGATCCGCGCGGAGACCGCGACCACGCGGTGGGTCTACCCTGCGGAAGCTCCGCGGCTCGAGCCCGGACGCACGTACTTCTGGACCGTGCAGGCCTCGTCGGGCCTCTTCGCCAGCCCGTCCGCGCCCGCCGGCCTCCTCGTCGTCTCGGGTGCCCAGCGCGAGGAGATCGACCGGGCGCTGGCCAGGGTCTTCACCGACCACCGCCTCTGGTACGACGCCCTCGCGGCGTACGCGGACCTCGTCGCGCGCTTCCCGGAGCGCCCCGAGGCCTACGAGGAGCGCGCCATGATCTACGCGCAGCTCGACGCCACCCAGGACCGGGCCGACCAGGACTTTGCGCGGGCCGAGGGCCTCCGCGCCGGGCGGCACTGAGCCGCCGCGACCCTACCGCTCCGGGGCCAGCTCGAAGCTGCCGATGGGGAAGGTGGCGGCCGCGTCGGAGAAGATCGTGCCCGTGATCTTCGCGCCGTCCCAGCGGCCGATGTAGACGCGCGTACCCGCCGCCGTCTTCACGGAGTAGCGCACGTTGCCCTTGCGCGGCTGCTCCACGCCGGTGAGCGGCACCGACACGCTCAAGGCCCGCTGGTAGGAGAGGCTGCCTCCGCCCCCAGAGAAGCGGATGGTGACGAACTTCCTGCCCTCGGAGTCGATCTCCGCGCCCGTCCACACGCCGTCCAGGGTCAGTGGAGGCGCGCCGGCCACGGCCGCCGGAGCGGCTCCGCCGGACGGCGGCGGGCCCGCCACCGC
>DAINRN010000636.1:0-2220 GCA_036741815.1 Acidobacteriota bacterium | reverse complement strand
AACTTCTACTTCTCGAGGATCTTCCCCATCCAGCGCACCGTCCTGCGCACGGTGCGCCCGGTGGCCCAGCGCATGACCGACATGCCGATCCCCGCGGACAACGTGTTCGGGGCGGTCAAGGCGCTGTTCGAGCAGATGGAAGGTATGGGCCCGCTGCTCCAGGACCCGAAGAGAAGCTCGATCCGGATCGTCCTCAACCCGGAGAAGATGGTGATCAACGAGTCGCAGCGGCTCTACACCTACCTGAACCTCTTCGGCTTCCCGGTGGACGCCGTGATCGCCAACCGCGTCCTGCCGCCCGAGGCGCGGTCCGGGTACTTCGACCGCTGGTTCGAGATCCAGGCGCGGCACCTGGGGGAGGCGCGGCGCGCCTTCGAGCCGCTGCCCTTCTTCGAGGCGCGCCTCTTCGACCGGGAGATGGTGGGGCTGCCGCTGCTGGACGAGTTCGGCCGCGCGGTGTTCGGCGACGCCGACCCCGCGGCCGTCCTCTTCCGCGAGAAGCCGGTCGAGGTCAAGAAGGAGGGCCGCGGCTACGCCCTCTACATCCGGCTGCCCTTCGCGGAGAAGGAGAAGATACAGGTCTGGACGCGCGGCGAGGAGCTGGTGGTGCAGGTGGACAACCAGCGGCGCCACGTCCTGCTCCCCCGGACCCTGGCCTCGCGGCGCCTTCTGGGCGCCGCGTTCGAGGACCAGCGCCTCCGGGTCGCGTTCGGCGAAAAGGAGACCCATGGCACGAGCTGACGCGACGAAGGCGGGGGCGAAGAAGGCCTGCTGCCTCGTCTCCGAGATCCTGGAAGAGGCGGGCCTCGACCGTCAGAAGGCGAGGCAGCTCCGGCGGCAGGTGCTGGAGGGCATCATCCTGCTGTGCCGCTGGCAGCTCGAGCGCATGGGCGACGCGCCCGGGCCGCCGAGCGGCGCGGGCAGGAAGGCCCGCAGGGTGAAGCTCGACTGACGGGCGCTAGCCCTTGGGCTCCTTGGCCACCCTCAGCAAGTTGCGGACCGAGTAGCCGTTCGACACCGTTGACTTCGCGATGCGCTCCGCAGCCGTCCGCTGCGCCGTGTTGGGGACGCTCCCTATCAGCATCACCGTCCGCGTCGCGGCATCCGTGTCCACGTCGATGTGCGACGCGTCCACTTCCCCGCCCACCATCAGCGCGCCCTTGACCATCGTGGTCTGGGCGGCGGCGGACACCGCGTCTCCGGCATCCGCGGCCTTGTCCCCGGCCTTGTCCCCGGCCTTGTCCGCTCCGTCCTCGGCCGTGTCCCCGAGGTCCTTGGCGCCTTCCACGGCCTTTTCGCCCAGCTCCTTCAGCTGCTCGCCCGCCTCTTCCGCGGCGGGCCCGGCGGCGGCGGCCGCGTCCTCCAGCGTCTCCTGGGCCTTCGCGGCCGCGGCGTCGACGTACGGCTTCGCGGCTTCGGCGTTCTCCTCGGCGTCCTTCTTCACGCCCTTGGCGGTGTCGTCGCAGCCCGGCGTGGCCAGCGCCAGGAGGGCGAGCCCCATCGTCACGAGCCAGAATGGGTACCGTCGCATGGGTCCTCCTTTTCCTAGCGGGGCCCGAGCGGCCGGCCCCACATCCCTCGAGACCAGCGTACCCCGGATCCGCACCCGGGCCGGTGGACGGGGCGTTGTCCGTTAGACTTGGGGCCATGAGGCCCGGGCGGACGGCACGGAGGCTACTGCTGGCCCTGGCCACAGCAGGCGCGGCCCTGCTCGCCTCCGGCCGCCCGGCAGCGGCCGGCGACGTCACCGCGTTCGTGGCCTTTCCCTCCCCCACCGACACCTGGGCCCACGGCTACGGGGCCTCCATCTCCTCGACCTGGTTCCGAATCCTGAACTTCGAGGCCGAAGGCGCCCGGCTGCCCGGGGATTCCATCGACGCCAGCATGACGTCGTTCATGGGCAGCGCGCTCGTCGCGCCGCCCGTGGGGTTCCTCATTCCCTACGGCGGGCTGGGCATCGGGGTGTCGCGCCAGAGCCTCGGCCCCTTGAGCAACACCGGCGTCATCCGGGCCCTGGTGCTGGGCGTGAAGGTGAAGATCGGCCCCGTGTTCGTGATCAAGGGCGACTACCGGCGCCTCAGCTTCTCCGGCTCGCCGCTGCTGGAGATGACCCACCGCGTGTCCGCGGGGGCGGGGATAGCGTTCTAAGCAAGGGGGTGCTGCGCCGCACCCCCTTGGACCCCCGCTCGCTCCGCGGGAGTGAATCCCGCTCCGCTCGCC
>DAINRN010000635.1:0-2227 GCA_036741815.1 Acidobacteriota bacterium | reverse complement strand
CGCGCATCGCGGAGATCTGGCTGGACCGCAGCCCCGACGGGCGCTTCGTCCTGGCCAACGTCCAGAACGGCGACAGCGGCGAGTTCTCGCAGTACCTGCGCTCGGCCGACGGCCGCTGGACGCGGCTCACGGGCTTCGCGGACCGGATCGTCCACGCGGTGTTCGGCGCCGACGACGCCCTCTACCTCCTCTCGCGGGCGGGGGCGCCGCGGGGCAAGGTCCTGCGCCTGCCGCTGGGTCCCGGAGCCCCATCCATGGACCGTGCGACCACGCTCGTGTCCGAGGGCGAAGGGGTGATCGCCTTCAGCTTCTCCGGCGCGAGCGGCATCGTCCCCACGAAGAGCCGGCTGTACCTGACCATGGGCCTGGGCGGACCGCAGCACGTGCGCGTGTGCGACCTCTCGGGCCGGGAGCGGCCGCCGCTGCCCGTGCCTCCGGTGAGCGCGGTCTTCCAGGTGGTGGCCAGGCCCGGGAGCGACACCGTGCTCTTCCAGACCGCGTCCTTCCTGGAGCCGACGGCTTGGTATCGCTTCGCGGAAGGCTCCGCCAGACCGGTCAAGACGGCCCTCACGCCGAAGTGGCCGCTGGACTTCGCCGATGCCGAAGTCGTCCGCGAGTCCGCGGTATCCAGGGACGGCACCCGCATTCCCCTGTATGTCGTCCGGCGAAAGGGCACGAGGCTCGACCGCGGGAACCCGACGCTGCTCACGGGGTACGGCGGCTACGGCATCAGCCAGGTGCCCTACTTCGACCCGGGGCTCCGCGTGTGGCTCGACCGCGGCGGGGTCTTCGCGCTGGCCAACCTCCGCGGCGGCGCGGAGTTCGGCGAGGAGTGGCACCACGCCGGCCGGCTCACCCGGAAGCAGAACGTCTTCGATGACTTCATCGCCTGCGCCGAGCACCTGATCAAGGCGGGATACACGAGCGCCGCGCGCCTCGCCATCGAGGGCGGCAGCAACGGCGGCCTGCTCATGGGTGCCGCGCTCACCCAGCGGCCCGAGCTCTTCCGGGCGGTCGTGTCGCACGCCGGCATCTACGACATGCTGCGCGTCGAGCTGTCCCCGAACGGTGCCTTCAACATCCCGGAGTTCGGGACGGTGAAGGATCCCGACCAGTTCCGCGCGCTCCACGGCTACTCGCCCTATCACCACGTGGCGGACGGGAAGGGCTACCCCGCGGTGCTGTTCCTGACCGGGGCCAACGACCCGCGCGTGGATCCCATGCAGTCCCGCAAGATGACGGCCCGGCTCCAAGCCGCCGGAGCGGGCCCCGTGCTGCTGCGGACGAGCGCCGCGAGCGGGCACGGGTACGGAACGCCGCTCGACGAGCAGATCGAGGCCGAGGTGGACGTCCTCGCCTTCGTCTTCGAGCGCCTGGGAATCGCGCCCTAGGGTACGAGGCGAGCCGCCGCACGTCGGGGCATCCCTTGATGCCGCAGCGGCTCCAGATCAGGGCCAGGAGGAGGAAGGCGACGCCGGCGGCGGCGAGCGTAGCGCGCAGGAGGGGAGGGCGCTCGCGCCAGAAGCGCCGCACGCGGTCCACCGGCGTGCTCGGCGTCGGCGCCCCGGCTGCGGGCGCCGTCCGCCCGTCGCTCATCGTGGCGGGAGGACGGGCCGGGCCGGGTCCTCGAGCTCCTTGAGCGCGCGCTGCGCCCTGGACAATTCGCGCTGGGCCGCCTTCAGCTCGGCGAGGGCGTTCGTCAGCTCCTCCTGCAGGCCGTCGTCGTCGTTCTCGCGCGCCTCGCGGCGGATGTCGTCGACAGAGACCTGCGCGGCGTCCACGCGGCGCTGCGCCGCGCGGACCGCGTCGCGCCGCTCCCGCAGCCGGGCCTCGCGCTCCTCAGCCGTCGGCGCCGGGCGGCGGGGCGACGGCGATGCGGCCACCGGCGGGGTTTCGGAAGCGGGCGCGGGCTCTTCTGCCTGGCTGTGGATCCGCTCGAGGTCCGCGTCCGTGTAGGACGCCGGCTCGGCGCCCACTCCCGTTGCGCGGGCCACAGGCGGCGCCGGGCGCGTCGGGCGCTCGGGCGCGGCGATGATCATCGCCGGGGCATGGGACGGTTCCGGCGAAGGCGACGCCGAGGGCGTGATGGCGGCGACCTGGTTCGTATACGGGCTCGGGCTCGAGTCGGGGTTCGGGCTCGTGTACGCGTACGGGCTGGGGATCGCGTAGGGGTTCGGCCGGCCGTACGGGTTGGCGCTGGCGTACGGGTCGGGGCTCGGCACCGGGA
>DAINRN010000634.1:0-2233 GCA_036741815.1 Acidobacteriota bacterium | reverse complement strand
TCTCATCGACGTCGCCCACCAGTCGCGCGAGGAGCTGGCCACCTTCGAGAAGGACACGATCGCGCAGCGCGAGCACCTGAACAAGCTGCAGGCCGACCTCCGCTCCCTGGAGGAGGGAGCGAAGCGGCTGTCGGGAGGGATCAAGAGCCGCGAGGTGCCCGGGGACAAGGTCCGCTCCTTCGTGGGGGACGGCGACCGGCAGTACCTGACCGGCCTCAAGGTCGGCGGCAAGCGCATCCTGTTCCTCGTGGACGCTTCCGCGAGCATGCTCGCGGACACGATCGTCAACGCGGTGAGGCGCCGCTACCTCCCCGAGGCAGATCGCATGCGCGCAGACAAATGGCGCAAGGCCGTGCGCGCGGTGGACTGGCTCACCACCCAGGTGCCCCGCGACTCGGAGTTCCAGATCTACGTCTTCAACACGAAGGCGCGGCCGATCCTGTCGGGGACGGACGGCACGTGGCTGGGGACCCGGGACGGGAAGCTGGAGCAGGCGGTGGCCAACCTGCGTGGCACGGCGCCCGAGGGCGGCACCAGCCTGCAAGCGGCCTTCGCCGCCGCCGCGGCAATGAGCCCGCCTCCCGACAACATCCTGCTCCTCACCGACGGCCTCCCCACCCAGGGGCTGGCCGCTCCGAGCGGGCGCACGGTCTCGGGCAAGGAGCGGCTGCGGCTCTTCGACCGGGCGATGCGGGAGCTGCCCCGCGGTGTGCCCGTCAACATCCTGCTCTACCCCATGGAGGGCGACCCCATGGCCGCGCCCGCGTTCTGGAAGCTGGCCATCGCCACCCAGGGATCCTTCCTCACCCCTTCGAAGGACTGGCCGTGAAGCGTCACCGGCGGCGCGACGTCGAGGTCTTCAGCCTGTCGTTCCTCGACTGCATCTGCTGCGGCTTCGGGGCGATCATCCTCCTGCTCACGCTCGTCCGCATGAGCGAGCCGAAGGCCATCGAGGAGGCCAAGGAGGACCTGAACGGCCGCATCGCCCGGCTGGAGCGGGAGCTGTACGAGATCCGGGGCGAGTCGACGCTCCTCTCCCGGGAGCTGGTGGGAAAACGCGAGCAGCTCTCCGTAGACAAGGAGGCGGTGGCCCGTCTCCAGGGGGACCTGGAGAGCCTACGCGGGGAGTTCAAGGCCAGCCGCGAGCTGTCGCAAGTGCAGGACGTGATGCAGGGACGCTTCCTGTCCGCGCAGCAGCGTCTTACGGAAGAGATGAAGCGGCTCCAGGAGCAGAGCCAGCGCCCGTCCAGCTCGAAGGAGCTCGTGGGCGGGATCCCCGTGGACAGCGAGTACGTGATCTTCGTGATCGACACCTCGGGGAGCATGCAACGGTTTGCGTGGCCCGCGCTGCAGCGGAAGATGGCCCAGACCCTCGACGCCTACCCGAAGGTCAAGGGCCTGCAGGTGATGAACGACGAGGGCGTCTACATGTTCAGCAGCTACGCCGCGAAGTGGATCCCCGACACCCCCGGCCGACGCCAGGCCGTCCTCCAGCGCCTGGCCGGGTGGAACGCCTACAGCAACTCGAGCCCGGTGGAGGGCATCGAGGCCGCCATCCGGCAGCTCGCCAAGGGCGACTTGAAGGTCAGCATCTACGTCTTCGGGGACGAGTTCACCGGTAAGTCCGTGGAAGGAGTCCTGAAGGCGGTGGACTACATGAACTCCCGGAACGCCTCCGGCGCGCGGCGGGTGCGCATCCATGGAATCGGCTTCCCCACCCTCTTCTCCGAGACCGCCCAGGCGGAGTTCGCCGAGACGACCACCGTCCGCTTCGCCATGCTCATGCGCGCGCTCTGCGAGCGGAACGGGGGCGCGTTCGTCGGCCTCAACAGCCTGGAGCCCTGAAGGGCGCCGCGCTCACCGCGTCGCGCCCGGACCCTTGGCGCACGCCACGTCGCGGGACAGGCCGGCCTTCATCAGGTCGTCGGCGGTCCCGCCGAAGTAGCTGCTGTTCCAGTACGCCTTGCGCGCGACCTCGGCGGCCACGGTGCGCGCTTGCTCCGCGCTGCGCCCGAACACCACCACCCGCGCGCCTTTGTCCCATTGGGGCAGCCGGCCGTCCTCGTTGGCCCGCTCCGCCTCCCCCACCGTGACGCTGACGGCGCAGGCCAGGGTGGCGTCTCCCCGCTCCTCGCGCGGCCGCGCGTCCACCCAGACCGCCGTGCGGTCGCCCGACCAGATGTAGCGGACGCCCTCGATGTCCGTCTGCACCGTGTTGCCCAGGGCCCGCCAG
>DAINRN010000633.1:0-2235 GCA_036741815.1 Acidobacteriota bacterium | reverse complement strand
CGGATGAGGCCCTGGCGGCTCAAGGCCTCCGTCACGCGCTCCGAGCTCGGCCCCTGCGTCTCCAGGATCTCCTTCACGACCTTCGACTCCGCCTTGGCGAGAATGGCCTCGAGCCCCGTGGGATAGCCCATGACCATCATGGGCTGCCCCGCCACCGCGCCCTTCCCGGAGCGGTCGATGGGAAGGGCGGGCACGCTCCGGCCGCGCAGGTCCACCCGTAGCACGGCCAGGTCCATCGTCTCCGACCTGCGCTCGGCCACCAGGTCGAACGGCTCCTCCTGCTGCGGGAAGAAGGCCCTGAACGTCACGAAGCGCGGCTTGTAACCGGCGGCGGCCAGGCGGTCGGCGGCCTCGTCGTTCCACCACGGCTCCGCCACGTGCCGGTTGGTGAGGACGCGGCCGTGGGCGTCGACGAGGAACCCGGTGCTGTAGTAGTCCACGGTGTGGATCGGTCCCTCGGCCTCGGGCCCCGCGCCCGGCCCCTCGGCGCCCGTGGGGACGGCGTCGGCGTTGGGGCGGTCGCGCAGGGGCCGGCCTTCGTCATCGTAGAAAGCGTACGAGGCCTGGATCAGGCAGACGCCCCCGCCGTACTCCCGGATGACGCGCTGGCCGGCGGTCCGCTCCTCCTCGAGCGAGGCCAGCCGGGCCCGCGTGCTCTCGAGGTCGTCGCGCAGGGACGAGGTCGGGTCGTCGAGGCGCGCCAGAAGCAGCGACTGCTCGGCCTCGGTGCCGCGCTGCGCCGCGTCCACGCGCGCGAAAAGGCCGTGCCGCTCCTGCTCGGCGGCCTGGACGCTCTCGCGAAGTCTCGCCACCTCCCGCTGCAACCGGCTCGACTGGTGCCAGCCCCCGGCCATGGCCACGGCCACGAGGCCGATCCCGAGCACGCGGTCGTCGCGCCGTCCGCGCCGGCGATCACCACGGCGGGGCTGGTGGACGGGAGCGGGACTGGAATCGTTCGGAACGAACACGCCTGCCGGAACTGCTAGAAACGTGCCAGGGACGGGTATGAGATGAGTCGGATCTATCGGGACACGGCCGGCGAGACCTGGGTAGCCCTCGACCCGATCCGCCGCTCGACGTCGGCCTCGCCGAACCGGGTCCACGGCGAGGACCCCACGCGCAGGAAGATCTCCACCCGGGCGTCCTTGAAGAGCTGGTGGGCGAACATGGCGTCCGGCTCGACGGGCGACGAATAGCGCGCGTCGGACTTGAGGAGCACCAGCGCCTTCTGTCCCGGCGTCAGGGGGCGCGCGGAGTTCGACACCTGCTGCCAGTCCGAGCCCCAGGTCGCCGCCTCGCCCTTGCGCCGGAACGTGGCCGTGGCCTGCACCGACCGCAACACATCCGTCCCCTTGTTCGTGACGTGGAGGCGCGCCGCGGGCGCGATGTAGCGCGTGTCGCCCACGGGCGAGTCGACGGCCCAATAGGTCTCGACGTCGCTGACCTCGAGGACGGCCTGCGGGTCGGGGGACTGGCAGGAGACCGCCGCCACCGAGAGCGCCGCGACGCACAGGCGGCGGATGTCCACGGCCCATCTTACCGGGCCGCGGCCGGTCACGGCGCGTCCCCCGTCGTCACGGGCTGCAGCGGCAGCACGATCCGGAAGCGCGCTCCGGGCCCCGCGCCCCGAGGCAGCAGCTCCACCGTGCCGCCGTGGTCCTCCACGAAACGGCGGGCCACCGCCAGCCCGAGGCCCGTGCCGCCCTTCTTCCCGCCGGTCACGAACGGATCGAACACGCTCTCGCGGATCTCGTCGGGCACGCCCGGCCCCTCGTCCGCCAGGACCAGCACCAGGCGGGGCCGCCCATCCGAGACCCCGCCGTCCTGGAGCTCCGCGCTGAAATGAAGCCGGCCCGCGCCGCCCATGGCGTCCCGGGCGTTGGCGGCGATGTTGTCGATGGCCCGGCGCAGCTTGTCCACGTCCGCCCACGCGGGAGTCCCGGCGGGGACCCGGAACCCTCGGACGACCTCCATCCCGGGAAGCTGCTCCTCGACGTCCCGGGCCAGGGCCTCCACCATCTCCGCCGCATCCATGGCCCGCGTCGCGAGGCGCCCGCCCCCGCGTGCGAAGTCGAGGGTCTCCATGGTCATGCGCTGGAGCCGGTCCACCATCTGCACGATGATCTCCGCCCGCTGGCGGACCTCTTCGTCACCCACGCCGGGCACCTGCAGCGTTTCCGCGTAGCCGCGAATGACCGTCATGGGGCCCCGGAAATCGTGGGCCAGCATGCCGGC
>DAINRN010000632.1:0-2252 GCA_036741815.1 Acidobacteriota bacterium | reverse complement strand
GGTCCCCGGGAGGACCACCACGTCATGGCAGCTCTGCCACCGCTCCACGTCGGGATCGTGATCGACGGCACCGTCCCATTCTGACGGAAGGTCCTGGACGAGCGTTCCGCCGGTGGCAACGTTTAACACCTGATGGCCCCGGCAGATGGCGAGGAGGGGCTGGTCCCGGCGCAGGGCCTCGCGGCAGAGGCCGATCTCGAAGGCGTCGCGCTCGGGGATCACGCTGGTCACCGTCTCATGGGGCTCCTCGCCGTAGAGGACGGGGTCCACGTCGGCGCCGCCGGTCAGGAGCAGCCCGTCCAGCCCCGAGAGGAGTTCGGTCGCGTCCTCCGGCCGCCCCGGAACCAGGACCACGGGCAGCCCGCCCGCCTTCTCCACGGACCGCACGTAGTCGTCCCGCAGGGTGAAGAACTCCCGACTGTGCGTCGAGTACCCGATGGTGATCCCGATCAGCGGCCGGCTCACATGCGCTCCGGGACGGGGATGCCGAGCAGGCCGGCGAGGACGTCCATGTGCCGCAGGAACGCGTCCACGACGAGGGCGCGGAAGGCGCGGAGCTCGTCGCTCTGGGCGTAGAGCACGGAGTAGCGCGGCTTCTGGTAGTAGGCATGGAAGGCCTGGGCCACCGCGAAGGCGTGCTTGGCCAGGAGCGCGACCTCCTCCGACTTTACCGCCTGCTCGGCCACCTCCTCGCTGCGGGCCATGAGCAGGAGCAGCGACCACACCTCGTCGCCCTCCTCCCCCTCGAGTAGCCGATCCATGTCCAACGCGCGGCCTTTCTCCAGAAGGGTACTCGCAGCGTGGCCCTCGGCCTCGAGCTTGGTGAAGATGTTGCGGGCCCGCACCACGCCGTTCTGGATGTAGGGACCGGTCTCGCCCGTGAAGGCCAGGGCCTCGTCCATGTCGAAGGTGATGATCTTGGTCCGGCCGAACTTGAGCAGGAAATACCGCAAGGCGCCGGTGGCGATGGCGGCGGCCGTGGCCTCCCGGGCCGCGGCCTCGCGGTCCGGGTCCCTGGCGTCCACCTCGGCGCGGGCCTTGGCCACGAGCGCGTCCATCAGGTCGTCGGCCTTGACCCCCAGGCCCTTGCGGCCCGAGACCTTCACCGCGGTCTCGTCCTCGGACACCGCATAGCCCAGGTCGCGGGCCGTGGCGGGGGAGAGGACCACCTTCTCGTAGCCGAGGTGCCGGCTCTGCTCCGCGCCCAGGGCGTGGCCGAGCGCGGCCACGCCCGCCTTCACCACCCGCTGTGGGTAGGACTGTCCGACGTCGATGACGTTGTAGACAGCGGCCGCGTTTCCGAAGACGGGCGCGCCGTCCTCGCCCGGGCCGCTGGTCGTGCTCCAGAGGACGTGGCCGTTGGGGTACTTCCGGTGCCGCCGGTACCGGAAGTCGCGGTCGAGGAGGCCGAGCTTCCACAACTGGTAGGCGATGTCCTTGCCCGTGTAGGTGACGGTGCCGTCCGACCGCACGATGATCTTGTTCTCGTCCGCACCTTCCTCGTCCATGGTCAGGACCCAGCAGCCCGCGCTCTTGCCCTCGGTCTCCAGGCGAATCGCGCCCGAGGCCTTGAGCCGCTCGAAGGCCCGGTCCCAGAAATGCAGGCGGAGGATGTCGCTCTCGTGGGCCAGCAGGTCGTAGCGGATCCCGAGCCGATCCATGGTCGCCAGGTGGCAGTCCACGATCGCGGCGGCCACCATGGCGCCCATGCGCGCGGCCTCGGTGTCCCCCTTCTCGAGGGCGTGCAGGGTGGCCGCCTGGAGGGCGCGGTTCGCGGGGTCCGCGGCGTAGAAGTCGCCCACCCGCGCGTAAAGGTCCCAGCAGAGGTAGTCGAACCGCGGGCCCTTCGCCAGCGCCTCCACATCGGCCACGGACTTCCGCTCGAGGTGCAGGAAACCCACCACCACGTCGGCCACCTGCACGCCGGTGTCGTCGATGTAGTTCTGCACGCCCACCTCGCGCCCCCGGTGGCGCAGGACGCGCACGAAGGTGTCGCCCAGGGTGGCGTTGCGCAGGTGGCCGATGTGGGCCGCCTTGTTGGGGTTGATGCTGGTGTGCTCGACGATCGCGCGGCCGGGAGCGGGCGGCGGGGGCGTGGGACGGAGCAGGTGGTCGTGCAGCTGGCGGGCGAAGGCGCCGCGGTCCAGGAAGAGGTTCACGTATCCGCCGCCCGCGGCCTCGGCCCGCCGGACCCCGGGCGCGCCGGCCAGCTCCCGGGCCAGCCTCTCCGCGATCTCGCGATTCGAGAGACC
>DAINRN010000631.1:0-2255 GCA_036741815.1 Acidobacteriota bacterium | reverse complement strand
CGATGCCGGACCCCGAATCCGGTCTCGACGGTGTCTACGCGGACCGTCCCGTCGCTCCTCCCACCCCCCTGATCGTCGTCGAGTGGGAAGCTCGCAAGGACCGCCGCTGATGCCCGTCCTCACCTACCTCGAGGCCATCCGGCTGGCCATGCTCGAGGAGATGGAGAAGGACGAGCGGGTCTTCATCCTGGGCGAGGACGTGGGCATCTACGGCGGGGCCTTCCGCGTCACCGCCGGGTTCCTGGAGAAGTTCGGCGAGGGCCGCGTCATCGACACGCCCGTCAGCGAGACGGCCATCGTGGGTGCGGCGATCGGCGCCTCCCTGATGGGCATGAGGCCCATCGCCGAGATGCAGTTCATCGACTTCATCGGCTGCTGCTTCAACCAGCTCGTGAACTACGCGGCCAAGAGCCGCTTCCGCTGGGGCGGCGGCGTGCCCATCGTGGTGCGGGGGCCGTGCGGCGGCGGGGTCCACGGCGGGCCCTTCCACAGCCAGAACCCCGAGGCCTTCTTCATGAACGTCCCGGGGTTGAAGATCGTGGCCCCGGGCACCGCGGCGGACGCGAAGGGCCTGATGACCGCGGCCATCCGAGACCCCGACCCCGTCATCTACCTCGAGCACAAGTTCCTGTACCGGCGCATCAAGGAGGACGTGCCCGAGGGCGAGCTGGTGGTGCCCATCGGCAAGGCGCGGCTGGCCCGTTGGGGCAAGGACCTGTCGATCGTGACCTACGCGGCCATGCTGCACGTGGCGCTGGAGGCGGCGGAGGCCGCGGCCAAGGAAGGGATCGAGGTCGAGGTCCTGGACCTGCGCACGCTGCTGCCTCTCGACGAGGAAGCGATCCTGACCACGGCGGCCAAGACGGGCAAGGTCATCGTCCTTCACGAGGCCACGCGGACGGGAGGGCCGGGCGGGGAGATCGCCGCCCTCATCTCCGAACGGGCCTTCGAGTACCTGGACGCGCCCATCGTCCGCATGGCCCCGCCCGACACGCCCGTGCCCTACTCCCCGCCGCTCGAGGAGTACTTCCTCCCCAACGCGGAGAAGGTCGGCAAGGCCATCCGCGCGCTCCATGAGTACTGACGCGCGGGCAAGGAGGACGTCATGAAGCCGCTCGTGGCCGCATTCTCGCTGCTCGTTTCCGCCACCGCCGGGGCGGGCGACCTGGCCGACGAGCCCGTCGTCTATAGCAACGGCAAGGCGCCCTACACGGCGCTGACCCGGGCGCGGCTGCTGCCCCTTCACAAGCAGCTCGCGGCCGCCCTGGGCAGCCGGGTCCAGCTCCGGGTCACGCCCTACTGGGCCGATACCGCCGCCACCACCATCAAGGCCGAGCTGCTGGACGTGTACTATCAGGAGAAGAGCACGGACCTGGCGGTAATCCGCGGCAACATGAAGAAGGCCGCGGACACGGTGTTCAAGACGCTCGGCCCCAAGCTTGGCAAGGACTCCAGCGTGACCCTCTATGCGCGGCTCCCCGACGGGAAGGTCGTCCGCGACCTCAAGGCCGAGACAAACCCCAACTGTCTGGACAAGAACACGCTGATGGAGCAGATCAACGCGGCGGATTACGCCCCCGCTCCCGCTGCGGAGCGCCTGACCTACCTCTGCAGCATACCGGGCCAGCAGGAGACGGACGCCCGCTTCATGCGGAAGGATTTCCCCTTCGATTCAGACTTGTGGAGGACCACCGAGGTAAAGCCATGACCGACGTGATCATGCCTCAGATGGGCGAGTCCATCGCCGAGGGAACCGTCACCAAGTGGATGAAGAAGGTCGGCGACAAGGTCCAGCGCGACGAGCCCCTCTTCGAGATCTCGACCGACAAGGTCGACGCGGAGATCCCCTCGCCCGCCGCGGGCGTGCTGAAGGAGATCCGCGTCGAGCCCGGCACGACCGTGCCCATCAACACCGTGGTGGGCGTCATCGGGGCGGAAGGAGAGGTGGTGGCGTCCGCGCCCGCGCCGAGCGCGGCCCCCGCCCCGCCACCGAAGCCCGAGCCCGCCCAGGCCGACGGCGGCACGGCTCCACCTGTCCGCCCCGAGCCGCCCAGGGCGGCCCCGACGCCGGCGCCGCCCCCGCCCGCCGAGAAGCCCAGGAGCGAGATGACCGTCGACGAGCTGCGGCAGAGCCGCTCCTCGCCGGTCGTGCGGAAGATCGCCGCCGAGCACAACGTGGACATCCGCCAGATCCCGGGCACCGGCATCGCGGGCCGGGTGACCAAGCAGGACATACTCGGCCACCTCGAGGGCCG
>DAINRN010000630.1:0-2265 GCA_036741815.1 Acidobacteriota bacterium | reverse complement strand
CTCCACCTCGACGCCGATGACCGAATCGTAGGGCCCGGTCATGCCCAGGTCGGTGATGTAGGCGGTGCCCTTGGGAAGGAGCCGCTGGTCGCACGTGGGGACGTGGGTGTGCGTGCCGAAGACGGCCGACACTTTCCCGTCCAGGTGGTGGCCCATGGCCGTCTTCTCGGAGGTGGCCTCGGCGTGCATGTCCACGATGATGACCGCGGCCTCCTTGCGCAGCCGCTCCACCTCCTCGAGGGCGAGGCGGAACGGATCGTCCATGGCCCCGTTCATGAAGACCCGCCCGCTCAGGTTCAGCGTGGCCACCGGGACCTTCGAGTCCTTGGCGCGGCCGACGTACGACCCGCGCCCCGGCTGGTCGCGCGGGTAGTTCAGGGGACGCAGCAGCTGGGGGATGAGGTCCACCACGCCCAGGATCTCCTTCTTGTCCCAGATGTGGTTGCCCGAGGTCATGCAGTCGACCCCCATGTCCAGGATCTCGTCGCAGACCTCCTTGGTCACCCCGAAGCCGCCGGCCGCGTTCTCCACGTTGGCGATGCAGTAGTCGATGTCGTGCTCGCGGAAGACGATGGGCAGCGCCTTCTTCATGATGGCGCGCCCGGGGCTGCCGACGACGTCGCCGATGATCAGGATGTTCATGGCCGCGGACGGATGGGCGTCAGACCGTGGCCGGCTTGGCCCTCGGCTTGGGCGGGAAGACCTTGGGCGGCCCCGCCTCGTCCACCACACGTGGCTCGAGCGGCGGGATGAGGGCCAGCCTGAGGACGTCCTCGACCTCGTCCACGAGGTGGATGTCCAGGCCGCGCTTGAGCTGCGGGGCGATCTCGTCCAGCTCCTTCTTGTTCAGCTTCGGACAGAGGATGATCGTGAGCCCGGCGCGGCGCGCAGCCAGGATCTTCTCCTTGAGGCCGCCGATGGGCAGGACGTTGCCGCGCAGCGTGATCTCGCCGGTCATGGCCACGGCCCGCCGGACCGGGCGGTTCGTGAAGACGGAGAGCATGGCCGTGGCAATGGTGATGCCGGCCGAGGGCCCGTCCTTGGGGATCGCGCCCTCGGGCACGTGCACGTGCACGTCGTGGGTGGCGAAGAACTCCTCCTTGATCCCGAACTGCCGGGCGCGCGTCCGCGCGTAGGAAAGGGCGGCCTGGGCCGACTCCTTCATCACGTCGCCCAACGACCCCGTCAGCATCAACCGGCCCTTGCCCTTCATGGCCGTGGCCTCGATGAACATCACGTCGCCGCCGGTGGCCGTCCAGGCCAGGCCCATGGCGATCCCCACCGCGTCCTTCTTGAGGATCTCGTCGGGCAGGATCTTGGGCGCGCCCAGGAACCTCGGCAGCGAGGCCGGCGTGATCTTCACCGTCGCCGTCTGGCCCTCCGCCACCTTGCGCGCCACCTTGCGCGCGATGGACGCGATCTCACGCTCCAGGTTCCGGAGCCCCGCCTCGCGCGTGTAGCTGTTGATCATCACGCGCAGCGCGTTGTCGGTGAGCAGCAGGTGCTCGGGCGTGATGCCGTGCTCCTCGAGCTGCTTGGGCACGATGTGGCGCTTGGCGATCTCGATCTTCTCGTCCTCGGTATAGCCCGCCAGGCGGATGAGCTCCATGCGGTCCAGGAAGGCGGCCTGGATGCTGTCGGTCAGGTTGGCCGTGCAGATGAACATCGTGTTGGAGAGGTCGAAGGGCACGCCGAGGTAGTGGTCGCGGAAGGAGTTGTTCTGCTCCGGGTCCAGGACCTCGAGCAGGGCGGACGACGGGTCGCCGCGGTAGTCGGCGCCGATCTTGTCCACCTCGTCCATCATGAAGACCGGGTTGTTGGAGCCGGCCTGGTGGATGCCCTGGACGATCCGGCCCGGCATGGACCCGACGTACGTGCGGCGGTGGCCGCGGATCTCCGCCTCGTCCTTGACCCCGCCCAGCGAGAGCCGCACGAACTTGCGGCCCAGGGCGCGCGCGATGGACTTGCCCAGGCTCGTCTTGCCCACGCCCGGCGGGCCCACGAAGCAGAGCAGCGGGCCCTTCATCTTGTCCTTCAGCTTGCGCACCGCCAGGTACTCGAGGATGCGCTCCTTGACCTTCTCCAGGCCGTAGTGGTCCTCGTCGAGGATCTTCTTGGCCTCCAGCAGGTCGAGGTTGTCCTTGGTGGCCTTGCCCCACGGGAGGGTCACCATCCAGTCGAGCCAGTTGCGCAGGGTGGCCGTCTCCGCCGAGTCGGGGTGCATGCGCTCCAGCTTCTTGAGCTGCCGCTCCACCTCCTCCATCA
>DAINRN010000629.1:1282-2267 GCA_036741815.1 Acidobacteriota bacterium | reverse complement strand
GCGGCCCTCCAGCGCGCGCGCGCGGCCCGCCGCGTCGGCCGTCTCCCGGCGCGCCGTGTCCAGGTCGGCGGTGGCCCGCCGGAGGTCGCTCCACGCGCTCGCCGCGGAGCCGATGGCCAGCGACAACGCGATCGCGGCGGCCCCGAGGAGGGCCACGTCCGCGGGCCGCAGGTCCGGCCGCCTTCCGCGCGTCGAGAAGTCGGGGCGGCTCATCCCAGCGCCGCGCCGAGCCAGGCGAGCTCCACTGCCTCCAGCGGCAGCCGCCCGTCCTGCATCACCCATCCGGGTGCGGCGGCTCGCCCGGAGCGCAGCATCTCGCTGATGAGATGGCGCGCGCCGGGCCCGACGACCCGCACGGGCACGGGGCTCGTGCCGTCGCCCGCGAAGGCGGCGGTGCGGTCCACCTCGCGGCGGAGGCGGTCCGCTTCGCCGGCGTCCGGATCGCGGCGGCGGTTGCGCAGGACGCGGAGCGCCCCCCCCTGCGAGGCGGCGAGGCAGTAGGCGGCGTCCCCCAGGATCACGTCCACCGCGGCAGGCTCCGCGGGCGCATCGCGGACCAGGGCCGAGAGAGCGGCCAGCGGCGCCAGGTCCACGCGCCCTGGGGACAGGCCGGCGCGGCTGGCCACGTCTTCGTACTCGCGGGCCACGGCGCGGCGGACGGCGGCGGCCACGGCCCGACCGGCGCCCAGCGGCAGCACGTCCACGATGGCCTCGGCGGCGGGATAGGGCAGGCCCTGCGCCCACCGGAAGCGAGCGTACTCCTCGGGGGCGACGCCGGCGGGCGCCTCCACGAGCCCGATCCGCGCCACGCCGTCCGGAAGGATCAGCGAGACGCGGCCGGCTCCCGCGTCCAGCCCCTGCAGCACGCGGCGGAGGGCCTCCGAGACGTCCTCGGGCCGATGCAGGTTCACGTCCAGCGGGTGGGGAGAGAGGGCGCCCGGGGCCAGCGGGGAAGTCGGTGCCAAGGAGAGTGACGACGCCGGCG
>DAINRN010000629.1:0-1272 GCA_036741815.1 Acidobacteriota bacterium | reverse complement strand
CCCGCCGGGTCCCGCCCGGGACAGCCGCCGCGCGGCCTTCCGGCCTTGCCTGCTGCGGTATATGATCCGGATTTTGGGACACGGAACTCGGGGGGTGGCATGAAGGTCTACGACGCACCGAGCATCCGCAACACCGCGGTGGTCGGGCACGGCGGCTGCGGCAAGACGTCGCTGGTCTCCGCCATGCTGTACGACATGGGCGCGGTGAACCGCCTGGGGCGCGTGGAGGACGGCACCACCGTCACCGACTTCGACCCCGACGAGGTGGAGCGCAGGATCAGCCTGCAGTGCGCGCTGGCCTACGGGGAGTGGAAGAAGAACAAGATCAACCTGCTCGACGCCCCGGGTTACGCCAACTTCCTATCCGAGGCGCGGGCCGCCCTGCGCGTGGCCGACGCCGCTCTCGTGGTCGTGGACGGCGTCTCCGGGGTCGAGGTCCAGACGGAGAAGGTGTGGGGATACGCCGCGGACTACAACCTGCCGCGCCTGATCGTCGTGAACCGGATGGACCGGGAGCGGGCCTCGTTCGTCCGCAGCCTGGAGTCCCTCCAGCGCGCGTTCGGGCGGGCGGTGGTGCCCCTGGCCATCCCGCTCGGCGAGGAGAAGGGCTTCGTGGGGATCGCGGAGCTCGTCTCCGAGAAGGCGGACGTCTACGAAAGCGACCAGAGCGGCAAGTTCAAGTCGGTCGACCTTCCCCCCGAGGTCCAGGAGGTCGCCCGCACCTGGCGCGAGAAGCTCGTGGAGATGGTGGCCGAGAGCAACGAGGACCTCATCGAGGCCTTCTTCAACGACGGCACCCTCTCCCCGGAGAACCTCGCGCGGGGCCTGCGCCAGGCGGTGGCGGCAGGGAAGATCTTCCCGGTGGTGCCCGCCTCGTCCATGCGCAACGTGGGCGTGCACCCGCTGCTGGACGCGATCGTGGACCTGTTTCCGTCCCCCACGGACCGCGGCGAGGTGGCGGGCGTGGACCCGGCCAAGAAGGCGGATACGACGCGCAAGCCCGCGGCGGACGCGCCGCTGTCGGCCTTCGTCTTCAAGACCCTGGCCGACCCGCACGCCGGCCGGATCACGGTCGTCCGAGGCGACTCCGGAACCATGAGGTCCGACACCACGGTCTTCAACGCCAACCGCGACGTGGCCGAGCGGCTGGGCTCGCTGGAGCTGCTCCAGGGCAAGACCCAGACCCCGGTACCGGAGATCCAGGCGGGAGACATCGGGGCCGTGGCCAAGCTCAAGGAGACGCAGACGGGCGACACGCTGAGCGACAAGGCC
>DAINRN010000628.1:1482-2269 GCA_036741815.1 Acidobacteriota bacterium | reverse complement strand
CACGTTACCGTCGGCGTCGGCGGACTCGTCGCGGCCCACCGTCATGGGAGAGGAAACCAGGGGGAACTGCTGCTGCGACCCGTCGGCGCGCTCCCACACGAGCCGCGGGCTCCGCGCGTCGGGCGCAGGCGGTTGGGCCTTCATGACCCCGCCCGGCGCGCGGCCAGGGGGGCCACGGAGGGCCCGTCGTTGTTGAACAGGGTCGCGCCGGGCTGGCCGGCGGCCGCGTGGTACGCCTCGCCCGCCTCCTTCTTGTAGCCGAGCTTCTCGAGCGTGAGCCCGAGGTAGTAGAGCGCGGTGCCCTGCGAGATGCCCGGCCGCTGCGGGAGCTCGGCCCGGGCCTTGACCAGGTGCTCGTGGGCGGCCGCGAAGTCGCCGAAGTGCATGGCGCACAGCGCGAGGTTCAGGCGCGCGAAGGCGGCGGCCTCGGTGCCCGGGTAGCCGTCCACCACCTGGCGCAGGTCCATCATGACCTTGTTGTAGAGCAGGGCCGGGTCGTTCAGCGGGATCTCCTGCGGCGTCTCCGCCAGGCTCAGCTCCACGGCCCGGCTCCCCGCGGGGCCGGTCAGCTGCAGGGCCAGCTTGTCCTTGGGCTTCTTGGGCTCCACCGCGGACAGCAGCTCGGCCGTCTGCTTCACGGGCTTGCCGTCCGCCGCCTGCACGATCTCGCCGGGCTGCAGGCCGGCCCGCGCCGCCGGGCTGCCCGGCACCACACGGAGCACGGGCACGCCGTCGTGCAGGAGCGTGTCCACCGTGATCACGCCGGTCCAGGGACGGTACACGGTGG
>DAINRN010000628.1:0-1472 GCA_036741815.1 Acidobacteriota bacterium | reverse complement strand
CCACCACCGAGAGGAAGCGCAGGTACGAGGCGGCCTCGCCGAAGGCCACGCTCCAGCGGTCGGAGACCGTGTTGCCCGCGGCCAGCAGGTGCAGGACGGCCGTGCGCTGCAGCTTCTCGTCCGGGAGCAGGGCCACCAGGAAGCCCTGGACCTCGAGGGTGGACGCCAGCTTCTCCGTCACCTTGCGGACCACGTCCGCGTCCGCGCCCGGCTGGGGGATGAGGCCCTTGCGGGTCAGCTTGTCAGCCTCCAGCGTGCGGTCCACGGTCTCCCGGGGCGCCGCGAAGAAGTTCAGGCTCTTGATGCGCGAGAGGTTCTGGATGATCTTCTCCTCGGCGTCCGCGACCACGCGCTCGCCCGCGGGGCTCTCCGCCACCACCCCCAGGAACGCGAGGCTGGGACGGATGGGACAGTCGAGGCTCAGCCCCTCGTTGCGCGCCAGCACCAGGTCCTGGACGAACTTCCCCGAGGCGTGCTTCACCTCGAGCCGGTGCTTGCCGGAGCACACGCCCTCGAGCTCGCGCGGCGTCTGCCCCATGGCCTCTCCGTCCAGGAAGATCCGGGCCCCCGGCGGGTCGGAGGTCAGCCGCAGCGAGGCCACCGAGTCCTCGAGGCGCACCGGATCCGGGAAGTAGTCCCTGGCCTCCGGCGTGTCGATCGTCCTGCGCACGGTCTCGTAGCACTTCTTGCGCAGCTCCACCACGTGCGCCCCCGGGGTCAGGCCGGCGACTTCCGTCCGCGCGGAGGCCCGTGCGGGGTTGATCCCGCCCGACTCCGCCGACGCGATCGCCTCCGGCTCCAGGGTGCCCGCGGTGGTGCCCTTCAGCTGGTTGTCCACCCAGATCTCGACCCCGGCGGGCTCGGTCACGAAGAAGGCGCTGGCCAGGCTGCGCGTCAGCTCCACCTCGAGGGTCTCGGTCTTCCGGGGCGCGATGCCGACGCTGCGCGTCTCCGTGGCGTAACCCTCGCGGGCGATCTCGACCGTGTACTCTCCGGCCAGCACCTCCACCGGGAAGAAGTCGGTGAGGCTGAGGTACTCGCCGTTCAGCGAGACCCTGGCCCCCGCGGGCTTGGAGGTCACCGCCAGGTAGCCCACGAGCGACTTCTTCACGGAGTTGAAGTACTCCACGACCTTGGGCGAGATGCGCTCCTTGCTGAGCTGGTGCTGGGGCCGGACCTGGATGAGGGCGCGGAAGCTCTCCGCGGCCTTCTCCTGCAGCCCGATGTTGTAGTACGCCCGGCCCCGCAGCTCGTAGCCCTGCATCAGCATCTCCAGGGCGGTCTGGGGCAGCGTGCCCTGGCGGCGAAGCGCCTCGAGCCGCGCGACCACCTCGTCGAGGAGGACGATGGAACGGCTCTGCTCGGGACCGTCGAACTCGACGGTGGCGCGGGCCAGGAGCTGCTGCGCCGCGCGCAGCTCGCCTTGCACCGCCTCGGGCACGGGCGCCGGCGGCGCGTCCTGCGCGAGGGCG
>DAINRN010000627.1:0-2272 GCA_036741815.1 Acidobacteriota bacterium | reverse complement strand
CTGCTCGACGACGCGGTGACGGTGATCAGCGCTGACCACGGCGAGGAGTTCCTCGAGCACGGCTCCTGGAACCACGGGGGGACGCTCTTCCGCGAGGTGGTGCACGTCCCCCTGGCCCTGCGCGTGCCGGGCCTGCAGGCGCGACGCGTGGCCTTCCCGGTCTCTCTGGTGGACCTGGCGCCGACGCTCCTGGACGCGCTGGGGCTCCTGCCGCCGCGCACGTTCATGGGCAAGAGTCTGCTCCCCGCGCTTCGCGGCGAAGCTCGGCGTGTCGAGCCGATCTTCTCCGAGACAGAGCTCACCGCCACGCGCCACCACGCCGTATCAGTGCGCGACGGGCGCAGCCATTACCTCCTCCGCGTGGGCGGATCGGAGCCCGCGGGGGGCACGGAGGCGCTATACGACGTCCGGGGCGACCCCGGGGAGAGGATCGACCGTCGCCACGAGCCGGAGGCTGCGCGGCTGCGGTCGGTGGCCCTGGCCTTCCTGGAGCGCCAGCGTGCGGCGGCGCCGGCCGCGTCTGCGGCGCCGCTGGGGAGCGAGGTGATCGAGACGCTGCGGGCCCTGGGCTACATCCAATGACGCGATGCTGACCGTCCTGACCGCCGGCTGGGTCGTCCCCGTGAGCCGCCCGCCCATCCGCGACGGGCGCGTGGCGGTGGAGAACGGGCGGATCACCTGGGTGGGCGGCCCCGCGGATAGTGACGGGCCAGAAGGGGAGGTCCACGACCTCGGGCTCGGAGTGCTCCTTCCCGGCCTGGTCAACGCCCACTGCCACCTCGAGCTGTCCCATTTGAAGGGACGCCTGGACCGCTCCGGCGGCTTCGCGCACTGGGTCGAGGATCTTGTTGCGACCCGTGGACGCGACGGACCGGGGCCCGTGCGCGCCGCCACCGCCCGCGGCATCCGGGAAGTTGAAAGCACCGGGACCGTGGCGGTGGGCGACGTCTCGAACGAGTTGGCGCATCTCGACCTCCTGGCGCGCTCGTCCCTGACCGCGGTGGTCTTCCACGAGCTGCTGGGATGGAACCCCGCGCGGGCCGCGGCCATCATGGAGGATGCGGACGCGCGCCTGAAGGGGCCGGAGCGAGGCGTCGAGATCCGCCTGGCCGCGCACGCGCCGCACTCGGTCTCGCCCGACCTGTTCGCCGAGCTGATCAAGCGGGGCGGGCCGGCGGCGATCCATCTGGCGGAGTCCGCCGAGGAGGCGCGGTTCCTCCTGCGTGGTGACGGGGCCTGGATGCGGTTCCTGGAAAGGCGCGGGCTGGGCGACCTGCCGTTCGATCCGCCCGGCATGAGCCCCGTCCGCTACGTCGACGAGCTGGGGGCCCTGCGGTCGGGCATGGTGGCGGCCCACTGCGTCTACGTGGATGCGGGCGACCGCGCGCGCCTGGCGGCGAAAGGCGTGCACGTGGCGGTCTGCCCGCGCAGCAACCTCAGCCTCGGGGTCGGCATCCCCGACGTGCCCGAGCTGGTCGAGGCCGGCGTGAAGCTGTGCCTCGGGACCGACAGCCTGGCCAGCGTGGACTCGCTCGACCTCATCGACGACGCGACGGCGCTCCACGAGGAGTTCCCGGAGCTCGACCCCGCCGCGATCGTGGAGATGGCCACCCTGGGCGGCGCGCGGGCGCTGGGCCTCGAAGGATTGGGCGTCATCGCCCCCGGGATGCGGGCGGAGCTGGCGTTCGCCCGCGCGGAACGGATGCCGGAGGACCCGGCGGCGTTCCTCGTCTCGGGCGAAGCCCGGCTCAAGCGGGTGGAGCTGTGACGTCGCCCGTGGCGCGCGCCGTGACCTACGCGCGCATGATCAAGCTCTCCCACTCCGTGTTCGCCCTGCCGTTTGCCCTGGCGGCGGCGGCCCTGGCCGCCGGCGGGGCGCCTCCGCTCCGGCAGGTGTTGTGGATCCTGGTGGCCATGGTGGGGGCGCGCAGCGCGGCCATGGGCTTCAACCGCCTGGCGGACCACGAGCTGGACGCCAAGAACCCGCGCACCGCGCGGCGGGAGCTTCCGGCGGGCCTCCTGACGCGCGGCGAGGTCTGGTTGTTCGTGGTGTTCTCCGCGGCGGCTCTGGTGGTGGCGGCGGCCATGTTGAACCCGCTCTGCCTCGCGCTCTCCCCGGTCGCGCTGGCCATCGTCTTCGGCTACTCGTACACCAAGCGGTTCACGGCCTTCTCCCACGCCTTTCTCGGCATGGGCCTGGCCATCGCGCCCGTCGGCGCCTGGCTCGCGATCCGGGGGACGCTGGACTGGCCGCCCATCGTCCTGGGGCTCG
>DAINRN010000626.1:0-2272 GCA_036741815.1 Acidobacteriota bacterium | reverse complement strand
GGACGCGGCGGCAGCGGCAGGCCCTCGAATGCGCGCCACCAGTACTCGCGACGGACGGCCGACCAATCGCCGGAGACGGGATACGCGGAGAGCGTTTGGCCCGCGACCACGAGCCGGCGCGTCCCTCGCGATTCCACGACCCGGACGCGCCCCGACAGGGGAGACGACGCCTCGAACAGGGTGCGGCTTCCCCCCCGCGCGCGTGGCCTGCCCGTTGGGGCTCGGGTTACCGTCTCGCTCGGGCCGCGGCGGATGAGGCGGCGGCCCGCTCCCGCTCCAGCAGCTCCCGCTTCCGTTCCGCGCCCCACCGGTAGCCTCCCGTGCCTCCGCTTCCGGGCACCACGCGGTGGCAGGGGATGATGACCGCCACGGGGTTCGTGGCGCAGGCGCGGGCCACCGCGCGCGAGGCCGTGGGCCGGCCGATGGCGCGCGCGACCTCGCCGTAGGTCCGGACTTCGCCGAACGGGATGGCGCGCAGGGCGTCCCAGACGCGCTGCTGGAAGGCGGTGCCCCGGATGTCCACGGGGAGGTCGGGATGCGGAGGACCGCCCTCCAGGCGCTGCAGGACGGCCTTCAGCCATGCGCCGACGCCCGCCTCGTCGCGCGCCACCTCGGCGGCGGGGAACTCCGCGCGCAACGAGGCGAGGAGGTCCGCGTCGGAATCGCCCAGCCGCACCGCGGAAACGCCGCGCTCGGTGGCCGCCACCATCAGACGCCCCAGCGGCGAGGGGGCGATCGCGTAGCCGAGGCGCATCCCGCGGCCGCCGCGCCGATAGGTGGCCGGGGTCATGCCCAGCCGATGGGAGGCGCGCTCGTACACGCGGCTGCTCGAACCGTAGCCGGAGTCGTAGATGGCGGTGGTCACGGCGTCTCCTTTCTGGAGGCGCGCCCGCAGCGACCGCAGCCGAACGGCGTCGGCGTACTGGCGCGGGCTGACCCCCACGATCCTCTTGAACGTCCGTTGCAGGTGGTGCGGCCCCCAGCCCACCGCCGCGCCGAGCACAGCCAGGCTGAGGGTCGAGTCCGCAGCGGCCTCGATGCGGCGGCACACCGTCCGGACCCGTGCCGCCTCGCGGTCGCGCGGCGCGGCCTCGCGGGGCCGGCAGCGGCGGCAGGAGCGGAAGCCCGCGCCCTCGGCCGCCTCGGCCACGGTGAAGAACACCACGTTGCGGCGCAGCGGCCGGCGCGCGGGGCACGAGGGCCGGCAGTAGATCCCCGTGGAACGCACCGCGAACACGAAGTCCCCGTCGGAGCGCCGGTCCCGGGCCTGGACCGCCCGCCACCGACGCTCGTCCCGGACGTCGTCCCGGCCCCGCCGCACCGCGCGCTCGGTCATCACGTCACGCAATATCGCAAGAACGGGCGCGCGAATCCATCCGGATCTTGACCTGAAACCGGAAATCGCGGAGCCGGTCTCGCAGCAGCAGTTCCCTCCCCCTCCGTGGGGAGGGATAGGGAGGGGGGTCAAAGAATGATCAGGGTGGGTGGGTCGAAGAAAGATAATCTCCTGCCGGCGGACGGGGAGGTGATGGTCATGGGCCAGGTGCCGTATCTCGGGGTCGTGATCGCCGTGGTGGTCCTCGACCAGGTCACCAAGCGCTGGGTGCAGCGCTCGATCGGCGTGCGCGAGAGCCGGACGATCATCGACGGGTTCCTGAGCCTGACCCACGGCCGGAACCCCGGCATCGCCTTCGGGGTGCTGTCGGAGGGCGGCCTGCCCTTCCAGGCCCTGGCCCTGACGCTGCTGGGCCTGGCCGCCGTGGTCGCGCTCGTGGCCTACGTCCTCCGCACCCCCCTCGTCCACCGGCTGCGCCTGGTCGCGCTCTCGCTCGTGATCGGCGGCGCCGTCGGGAACCTCGTGGACCGCATCCGCTATGGGTCCGTCGTGGACTTCATCCACGTCTACTGGCGGACGCACCAGTGGCCGGACTTCAACGTCGCCGACTCGGCCATCTCCGTGGGCGTGACGCTGCTCGTCCTCGAGAGCCTCTTCGCCCCGCGGAAGTCGGGCGAGGTCCGCCCGCCCTCGGGCCCTGGCTAGCTCAGATCGAGGGAACGCGGAGGGAGAGCAGGTCTTCGACCTTCAGGGTCTCCCGGGTGACGAAGGCCTCTCCGAACTCCACGCCGATGCGCTGGCCCTGGCGGCGCGCGTGCACCTCCACCGCGTGCTGGAAGCGGTCGAACGGCAGCGACACTGTCTCGCCCGGCTCGGGGGTGAACTGGCTGGCGAAAGCGCGGATGGCCTTCATCTTCGTGTCCCAGGCGGAGGTGA
>DAINRN010000625.1:1554-2278 GCA_036741815.1 Acidobacteriota bacterium | reverse complement strand
CGGGGTGCCCCTCGCGCGGGGCCTTTCGGCCTGCGGCCGCTGCCGGCGCGGCCTTTCTCCCTTCGCCGCGGGGGCCAGCCTGGGCCCCTACGAAGGGGCCTTGCGGGTGGCGGTGCAGGAGCTGAAGTACCGCTCGCGTCGGCGCATCGCGAGCCGGCTCGCCGAGGCCATGCTCGCCCTCCCGCCGGTGCGCGGCGTGCTGGCCGGCGCCTCCGTCCTCGTCCCCGTCCCCCTGCACCCCCGCCGGAAGCGCACGCGCGGGTTCAACCAGTCCGAGCTGCTCGCGGAGGAGCTCGGCCGTCGCGCGGGCCTCGCCACCGCCGCCTCGGCGCTGGTCCGCCGGACGGACACGCCGCCCCAGACCGGGCTGACCGCTGCGGCCCGGCGCGCCAACGTCAAGGGTGCCTTCGCCGTGCGGGGACACGGCCAGATCGCGGGCCGGACGGTCGTGCTCGTGGACGACGTGCTGACGACGGGGGCCACGGCCACCGCCTGCGCGCGGGCGCTCGTCCAGGCCGGCGCGCGCGAGGTGCGCCTGCTGACCGCGGCCCGCGTGTGCTGATCTCCCTCTCCATCCGGAGGCGCATGAGAACCACGGCCTTGCTCGTCCTCGCCGCGTCCACGCTGCCCGCCGCCCCCGCCGCGGCCTGGGGCCTGGCCGCCCACCAGGCCGTCAACGCGCGCGCGATCGACGGGCTGCCGAAGTCGCTCAAGGAGTACTACA
>DAINRN010000625.1:0-1544 GCA_036741815.1 Acidobacteriota bacterium | reverse complement strand
CGCCGACGAAGGTCCCGACCGCCGCTTCGCCGCCGACCGCCTGCTGCCCTTCCCCTTCCTGGACCTTCCCCGCACGGAGGCCGCCCTCAAGGAGCGCCACGCCGAGGCCGCGGGCAAGGTCGGCCGCCTGCCCTGGCTCATCCAGGAGAGCTACGCGCGACTGGTGGAGGCCTTCCGCGCCAAGGACAAGGAGAAGATCCTCGGCGAGTCCGATGTCCTGGCCGGCCTGGTCACCGACCTCCATAATCCGCTGGCCCTCACCGAGAACGCCGACGGCCAGAAGACGGGCCAGCACGGCCTGTGGACGCGCTTCTCCGTGCGCCTCCCCGAGGTGTTGCAGACCCTGGGCCGGCTCAAGCTGGAGCCCGACGCCGCCGACTTCCTGGATCAGCCCAAGGAGTACGTCTTCTCCATGATCAACGCCACCTACGTCTGGCTGGACAACGCGCTGTACCAGGAAGACCTGGCCCACCGCGGGCAATCGGGATACGGCGACATCTATTACGAGGACCTGGCGCGGAGGGCGGGGCCCATCGTGCGCGAGCGGCTGAGCTGGGCGGCGGAGGACGCGGGCAGCTATTGGTACACAGCCTGGACCGAGGCCGGCCGCCCCGAGCTGAAGTAGTATCAGCGGGTGCCGCCACTGGCGCATCCCGTGGATCCTTCCGATGCCGATCTCATCGAGCGCTGCCTGCGGAAGGAAAACGCGGCGTGGGAGCAGGTGGTCCTGCGCTACCGGCGCCGGGTCTTCCACATCGCCTACAAGTTCACGGGCAAGCACGACGACGCCGAGGACCTCACGCAGGAGATCTTCCTGAAGGTCTTCAAGAGCCTGGAGAAGTTCAACCAGAGCGCGGATTTCTCGACCTGGCTGGGCAGCGTGGCCCGCAACTACTGCATCGACCACTACCGGGCGAGCAAGCGTGAGCGGGAGGTGCTGGTGGACGACCTCGTGGCCTTCGATCTCGCCCCCGCCTCCTCGGGCAACCCGCACCGCGCTCTCGAGGACCGCGATCGCCGGAGCTTCCTGCTGCGCGGGCTCGACTCGCTGCCCGAGAAGCTGCGGGAGGCGGTGGTGCTGCGCGACCTGCAGGGGTTGAGCTACAACGAAATGGCCGGACGCCTGCACCTGCCCGAGGGCACGGTCAAGAGCCGGATCAACCGCGGACGCGAGGAGCTGGCGCGCCTGCTCCTGCGGGCGAAGCAGCCGGAGCGCCCGGCGCGGACGCGGACGGGCCCCGGGCGGGTCCACGCGCGGAGGTGATGCGATGCTGGCAGTAGAGCGCAAGGGGGACGTGGAGATCGTCAGGGTGCAGGACGCCAAGCTGACCTACCCGGCGCTGTCGTCCTTCTTCGCAGAGGTGCGGCAGCTCGTGGAGTCGGGGGCGCGGAAGGTGGTGGTCGACCTCCAGGGGGTCACCTACATCGACAGCGCCGCCATCGGCTGCCTGATGGACATCCACCGCCTGCTGCAGGAGAAGTCGGGCGCGCTCAAGCTGGCGGGTCTGCAGCCGCGCGTGGAGACGATGATCTCGATGACCGGC
>DAINRN010000624.1:0-2282 GCA_036741815.1 Acidobacteriota bacterium | reverse complement strand
GCGCGGCCGCGGTGGGCGAGGCCACGACCAGGGCCGTGGTCGTGGGCATCGTGCTCGTAGTAGTGGTCGACGCCATCGCCACCGTTGTCCTGCACGGGCTCGACCTGTGACGACGAGCGCGCCGTCGCCCCAGGTGGAAGTGCGGGACCTGACCATGGCCTACGGCGACGATCTCATCCAGAAGGGCCTGACCTTCGCGGTGGGGCGCGGCGAGATCTTCGTGATCATGGGTGACAGCGGCGGCGGGAAGAGCACGCTCATGCGCCACATGATCGGGCTCCACCGCCCCGCGCGCGGGGAGGTCCTCTACCAGGGCGAGGCCTTCTGGGCGGCGGACGACGAAGAGCGCGAGGCGCTCAAGGAGCGCTTCGGGGTCCTCTACCAGAGCGCCGCGCTCTGGAGCTCGATGACCCTGGCCGAGAACGTCTCACTCCCCTTGGTCGAGAAGCGGAGCCTTTCGCCCGAAGACGCAGGCGCCATAGCCCGGCTCAAGCTGGCCCTCGTGGGGCTGGCCGGCTTCGAGGAGCACTACCCTTCCGAGATCAGCGGGGGGATGCGCAAGCGGGCGGGCCTGGCCCGGGCCATGGCCCTCGACCCCGCCATTCTCTACCTCGACGAGCCCTCCGCCGGGCTCGACCCCTTGAGCTCGCGGCGGCTCGACGACCTCATCCTGGAGCAGCGGGAGAGCGCGGGCACGACGATCGTGCTCGTGACCCACGAGCTCGCCAGCATCTTCGCGCTGGCCGACAACGCCGTGTTCCTCGACGGGGAGCGGAAGACCATGATCGCGCAGGGCAAGCCTAGCCATCTGCGGGAAAGCCCGGAGCCCAAGGTGCGGGCGTTCCTCACTCGGGGCGGGCAGTGAGCGCCCGCACCCACACCCGGGCGGTCGGAGCTTTCGTCCTGGGGGCGGTGGCCCTCGTCCTCGCGGCCATCATGGTCCTCAGCTCCGGAAACTGGCTCGCGCGGCGGGACCGCTTCGCCGTGTACTTCCCCGGCTCGGTGAGGGGCCTCGACAAGGGAGGCCCCGTGACCTTCCGGGGGGTCAAGGTCGGGGAGGTGCACGACGTGAAGGCGGTCCTCACCGGCCGGCCGGAAGCGCCCGTCCAGATCGAGGTGGTGATCGAGATCCAGGGGAGCGTGGTCGAGATCCCCGAAGGACAGAGCCTGCCCCCCGCCCTCGCCCCGTCGGCGTCGCGTGAAGAGTTCGCCCAGGAACTGCTGAAGCGCGGCATCCGCGCGCGCCTGAGAAGCGCCAGCCTCCTCACCGGCCAGAGGTACATCGACCTCGACTTCCTCCCCAACGAACCGGCTCGCTTCGCGGGCCTTCGCCCGCGATACCCCGAGCTACCCACCTCGCCCACGTCCCTGGAGAAGCTGAGCGACCGGGCGGATACGTTCTTCGCCAAGCTGGCGGAGCTTCCCGTCGAGGAGATGCTGGACGACCTGCGCAAGGCGACGCAGGCAGCCCGGGAGGTGCTGGAGTCTCGCGACCTCCGTGACGCCTTCGGCGGGGCCAGCCGGAGCGCCCGCAAGATGGAGTCGACCCTCGCCCAGGTGGAGAAGACCCTGCGTACCGCGGACGACTCGCTGGGAGCGCTGCGGACCGAGGCCGGCCCGACCGCTGACGAGGTCCGCCAGACCCTCCGTAGCTTCCGGGAAACCGCCGCCAGGGCGGAAGAGAGCCTGGATACCCTGAGGGGCACCCTCCGGGGCCACGACGACACCCGGCTCACCGCCACCCGGGCCCTGGAGGAGCTGACCCACACCCTGCAGACGCTCCGCAACTTCGTGGACTACCTGCAGACGCACCCCGAGGCGGTGGTGCTGGGCAAGGAGCAGTCGAAGGAGAAGAACTGATGCGCGCACGGCTGTCCGTAACCGTCGCCTTCCTCGCCCTGGGACCGCTCGGCGGCTGCGTCTCCTTGAAGCGCACGCCTGAGGCCCGCTTCTTCGCCCTCCGCCCGGTGGCCGAGAGGCCCCAAGCGGAGACGCCTCAAACACCCACGGCCGAAGAAGGCGCGAGCATCGTGGGCGTGCTGCCCGTCCTCCTGCCCGGCCATCTCGAGCGTCCGCAGTTCGTGACGTGGAGCGGCCCCGGCGAGGTCCGGGTCGACGAGTTCCTGCGTTGGGCGGAGCCGCTGGACTCGGGCGTCCTGCGCGTCCTCGCGGAAGACCTGGAAAAGCTGCTCCCCTCCCATCGGGTCGTCCGGGCGCCCTGGCCGGGCTCGACACCGCTCCGCTGCCGCGTGCGTGTGGAGCTCGTCCGCTTCGGTCCCCAG
>DAINRN010000623.1:0-2292 GCA_036741815.1 Acidobacteriota bacterium | reverse complement strand
CACTGAGGGACCAAACAGGCTTTTGCCGCCTCTGTCCATAGGGAGACGCATCCGTCTCTCACGATGACTGCTCGCTCCCCCGAGCCCCCAAAGGGGTGGGAAAGGAGAGACGAGTTGGAGAGGAAAAGCCGATGAGAATTACGAAGCTTCTGGGCTTGGCGACGGTCGCCGGCGTCGCCGTGGCCTGCAATGGGATCTCACCGACCGAGCCCACCGCGACTGTCGCTTCGGACGAAGCCACGGCGCTCGTCGGTGCCAAGGCGATGAAAGGCCCGGTCTACGACTGCCGCAGGATCACCGATGTCAACCTGCGGCTGCTTCGTCCAACCGAAAAGCGTTATGCCAGCGTCGAAGCGGTCTACCTCAACAACGGTCTACCCGCCGGCTGCCAAGAGGGCCCGAATTGGTTCTCTCGACCGCGGGACCGGGTCATCCAGACCCGGGACCCCTTCATCGTGAGGGTCCTCCTCACTAGACCGCCCAGCCCCGTCGAAGTGACTGCCGTTGCGCCCAACGGCGTGCAAGCCAGCATCCGAGTGCAGTAAGGGATGAGCAAGGCGGCCCGCCGGCCCTTCACGCTGCGGGGCACGGAAGAGGGTTGGCTGGACCGAGCGCAGCTCCGGAGGACAGGCCAGCATGCCTGTGGGCGACGGGCGAAAGCCGTGGGCTATAATCCGGGTCGATCAGAGATGGAGCAGTGACGGAGCCGCAGGACCGGTTCAGCCGTCTCGTGGCGGGGCCCGACGCCTCGGTGGACCTCGCCCTTGCCTCGCTGATCATCGCCGAGGGCGAATACCCCGGCCTTGACGTCGCGCGCTACCTGGAGCGGCTCGACGCGATGGGCCGCGAGGTGCGCGGGCGGCTGCCGCGCGGCGAGGGGCCCGCGATCGAGTGCCTGAACGCCTACCTCTTCGGCCAGGAGGGCTTCCGCGGCAACGTGGACGACTACTACGACCCGCGGAACAGCTTCCTGAACGACGTGATCGACCGGCGCACCGGCATCCCCATCACGCTTTCGATGGTCTACATGGAGGTGGCGCGGCGGGCCGGCCTCGACGTCGCCGGCGTGGGGCTGCCCGGGCATTTCCTCGTGCGGGCCGAAGCAAGTGGCCGGACCGTGCTCGTGGACCCGTTCCACGGAGGGACGCTCCTGTCCGAGGCGGACTGCCAGAGGCGGCTCGACCGCGTCTTCGAGGGACGCGTGCGCCTGGAGCCGGGGATGCTCGCGGCCTGCCCGCGCAAGGCGATCCTGGCCCGGATGCTGCGGAACCTGAAGACCATCTATGTCAAGGCTGACGACTACGCGCGGGCCCGCCGCACCATCGACCTGTTGTTGACGCTGGATCCCGAAAGCGCCGAGGACCGGCGCGACCGCGGGCTGCTCCACGCGGCGTTCGACTGCTACGCCCTGGCCGCCGCGGACCTCGAGGCCTACCTCGCCCTGGCGCCCGCGGCGCCCGAGGCCATGGCGGTGAGGGTCAAGATCACCCAGATGCGGACGTTGGCCGCGCGCCTCAACTGAGGCCCGGAGGGAGAGCATGAGCACGGCGAGGACGATGGAGACGGGCACGATCAAGGCGATCGAGGACGCGCTGGGCAAGGACGCGCGGGCCCTGCTGGAGCACCGCTGCCGGATCTCGCGGGAGGCCCTGCAGCTGCCGGGGCCGGACTTCGTGGACCGGGTCCACTCCGCGTCCGACCGCCCGGTGCCCGTCCTGCGCAGCCTGCAGCAGCTGCTCTCGCACGGGCGCCTGGCCGGCACCGGCTACGTCTCCATCCTGCCCGTGGACCAGGGCATCGAGCACTCCGCGGGGGCCTCGTTCGCGAAGAACCCCGCCTACTTCGACCCCGAGGGCATCGTGAAGCTGGCCATCGAGGGCGGCTGCAACGCCGTGGCCTCGACCCTCGGCGTGCTGGGGTCGGTGGCCCGCCGCTACGCGCACAGGATCCCGTTCATCTGCAAGGTCAACCACAACGAGTTCCTCACCTACCCGAACAAGTTCGACCAGATCGCCTTCGCGCGCGTGAAGCAGGCGGCCGACATGGGCGCGGTGGCGGTGGGGGCCACGATCTACTTCGGGTCGGCGGAGTCGTCGCGGCAGATCCAGGAGGTCGGCGAGGCCTTCGAGCGCGCGCACGAACTGGGCATGGCCACCGTCCTGTGGTGCTACCTGCGCAACAGCGCGTTCAAGACCAAGGAGGCCGACTACCACGTGGCCGCGGACCTCACGGGCCAGGCCAATCACCTGGGCGTGACGCTGGAGGCGGACATCATCAAGCAGAAGCTCCCGG
>DAINRN010000622.1:0-2317 GCA_036741815.1 Acidobacteriota bacterium | reverse complement strand
TACAAGAGCGCCTTCGGTCCGCTGCGCATCGACTGGGGCTACAAGCTGAACCGCCGCGAGGGCGAGAAGCCCTACCATGTCCACTTCACCATCGGGCATGCGTTCTAGGGCAGCGGCGTCCATCCTGGCCGGCCTGCTCGCGGCGCCGGGGGCCGCGCAGGGCAACGTGGTGGAGCGCATCCTGGCCGTGGTGGACGGGCGGCCGCTGCTGCTCTCCGAGGTGCGGGTCCTGGAGAGGCTGCGCGGCCTCGACGAGAAGGCCGCGGTGGACGCCCTCATCGACGAGCGCCTTATGTTCCGGGAGGCCGCGCGGCTTCCCCAGGCCGTGGTCAGCGCCGAGGAGGAAGAGCGCGCCTACGGCGAGCTCGCGGCCCGGGTGCCCGCGGGCGCGGGGGCCACGGAAGAGGACCTGCGCCGTCTGGCCCGGCGCCAGACCGCGATCCTGAAGTACATCGAGTTCAGGTTCCGGCCCCAGGTCCGCGTCGAGGACGAGGAGGTCCGCGCGGCCCACGACGAGGAGCGCGCCGCGCGCCCCGAGACGCCGCCCTTCGAGGCGGTGGCGGAGCAGCTGCGCGCCCGGCTCGAGTCCGAGGAGCTGGACCAGCGCATCGAGGAGTGGGTGAAGGAGCTGCGGGCGGGCGCCGAGATCCGCTACAACGCCCCGCCGTCGTAGCGGCCCGTCCAATCGTTGAGCCGGATCCGCAGCAGGTCGGGGAAGGCCGCCGACCCCGTCCCCAGGCCCACGCGCGTGGCGGCGTCGTTGCGCCAGGTGACGGGGACCTCCGCGATGCGATAGCCGCGCTTGCGCGCCAGGTACAGGGCCTCCACGTCGAAGGAGAAGCCGTCGAGGCGGGCGGCGGCGAAGGCGTCGCGCGCGGCGGCCGCGCTCCAGAGCTTGAATCCGCACTGGGTGTCGTGCAGGCCGGGCACGGCCAGGGCCCGCACGAACAGGTTGTAGAGCCGGCCCATGTTCTCGCGGAACCAGGGCTGGTGGACCTCGATGTTCGCTCCGGGGAGGGCGCGCGACCCGATGACCACGTCGAACCCCCGGTCCATCGTCTCCAGGAAGTGCTTCAGCTCCTCGATGGGCGTGGAGAGGTCCGCGTCGGTCATGAGCCGGCGCTGTCCGCGGGCCTCGAGCATCCCCCGCCGGACCGCGTGGCCCTTGCCGCGGTTCCTGTCGTTGCGCAGGACGGTGGCCCCCGCCGCCCGCGCCTTCTCCGCGGTGGCGTCGCTCGACCCGTCGTCCACCACCAGGATCTCGTGGGGGTGGCCGAAGGCGCGGAGGTAATCGGCCAGCCGCCGCAGCGTCCGGGGCAGGCGCTCCGCCTCGTTGAAGGCGGGGATGACCACGGAGAGGAACGGATCGCTCAAGGCGCCGCGGGGAGGAGGCCCTGGAGGGCCGCGCCCACGCCGTGCGGGGCGCCGGCCAGGCCGAGGTCCCGCGCCGCCCAGCGCACCTCCTCGAGCGCGTAGGCGAGGAGGCTTCCCTCCCGCGTGCGCTCCGCGGCCAGGGCCAGCAGCGTGCGGTCCTTCCCCGCCCGCACCTCGCGCAGGAAGCCGAGCAGCCGCTCCGTGGTAAGGGCGAGGTCGTGGTGGCGGCGGACGTGGTCGCGGGCCGCGCGCCCGATGCGGTCGCGCAGCTCCCGCGAGCCGAGCAGGGCCACGAGCAGGGCCACGAGCTCCGCTTCCTCGTGCGGGCCGGGATCGACGGGGACCGCGACCCCGTCGGGGAACTCCATGGCGGCGGGCGTTCCCGCGGTGACGAGGGCGGGCCGACCGACCCCCAGCGCCCGCACCAGGGCCCCCGACATCTCGCCGTGGGAGGGGAAGCGCAGGCAGAGGACCACGTCCGCGGCGCAGAGGTGCCGGACGAAGTCCCCGAGGCCGAGGCGTCCTGTCACGAGCAGGGAGTCCGCCAGGCCCGCCTCACGCGCCCACTCGCCGAGGGGCACGTCCTTCGCCACGTCCCCCGCTACCACCATGCGCAGCGACGGATGGGCACGCCGGGCCGCCGCCGCGGCGCGGAGGGCGACGTCGAGGCCTTTGGCCCGCGTGGCCAGTCCGGGCGCCGTGAGGATCAGCGCGTCCATGGGCAGGCCCAGCGCCCGCCGCGCTTCCTCGCGCGAGGGCGGCGGGTCGAGCGGCAGCGCGAGGTGGTGGCGCAGGTGGAGTACGGGCCGCCCGGGGATCCGGCGCGCGGCGCGCGCGGCGAGGTGGGCGGTGAGGCCCACCACGGCCAGGCTGCCTTCGAGGACCCGGTCGTTGAGCGGGAAGAGGGCGGGCAGGAGGTCGCCGCCCAGGCCGAACACCTGGA
>DAINRN010000621.1:1827-2325 GCA_036741815.1 Acidobacteriota bacterium | reverse complement strand
CCCGCGATCTTGAAGTGGAGCGAACGGTCGGCCATGCGCGCCACGGCCTCGACGAGCAGACCGAGCCGCTTCAGCGGGTGCAGCCGCGACACCGCGAAGACGTAGTCGCCGTAGCCCTCGGTGCGGTAGGGGCGCAGCGGCGCGGGCGGATACAGGAGCTCGCTCTCCAGGCCGCCGAACCGCCGCAGCCGCGCCTGGATGGTGCGGGATTGGGCGACCAGGCGCGTCACGTTCCGGCGGAGCAGCCAGCCGTCCAGGGCGTGGAAGAGGCGGCGGCGGACGCCCTCCTTGAGCCGGCCGCGGCGGCCCAGGCCCCGCGTGAACCGCTCCCACAGGTCGTAGTACTCCCGCATGCGGTGGTTGAGCCAGCACACGTGGCGCCGGTGCCGGACCGCGTAGGAGGGGAACCGCAGCGAGATGACCTGGTCGACCGGGTGGCCGTCCGCGGTCTCCCCCACGTCGGTGAGCCAGTTCGCGAGGTACGCGGAAAACTGTCGC
>DAINRN010000621.1:0-1817 GCA_036741815.1 Acidobacteriota bacterium | reverse complement strand
GCCCGAAACGGTTCTGCGGGGTGACCAGGACGTCGGAGAGGTAGCCCGCCCGGCGCAGCGCCGACGCGGTCTCCTCCGCGATCGTGAGGTGGCCGCCGCGGACGAACAAGGCCCCGGAGGTGACGACCAGGATGCGGCCATTCTGGCCGTTCATCCCGATGGCGCTAAGCCCTCGCGGCGGCGGACGACGCGCGCGGGGACCCCCACGGCCACCGCGCCGTCGGGCAGGTCCTCGGTGACCACCGCCCCGGCCCCCACCACGACCCCGTTGCCGATGCGGACGCCGTCCAGCACCTTGGTCCCCGTCCCCAGCCAGACGTTGTCGCCCAGCGCGATGCCGCGGGAACTGCGCCTCTGCTCGAGGACGGGCACGTCCGGGCGATCGAACTCGTGGCCGCCGCCGACGAGATAGGTGTACGCGGCGAAGAGGCCGTCCCGCCCCACGGTAACGGTCGAGGCCGAGAAGACCTCGCAGTGGAACCCGAGGTTCGTCTTGTCCCCCAGGACGATATCGCCGTCCTTGCAGGAAAGGATCGTCCCGCGGCCCAGGAACACGCCGTTGCCGACGGCGATGCCGCGGTTGGCCGCGCCCTTGGCGTCCAGGACCACCAGGTCGTCCACCACCACGTCGTCGCCCAGGCGGATCTTCTTCGGATGGCGCAGCACGACCCCGTGGCCGAACGTCACGTTGCGGCCCACGGATCCCAGCAGCCAGCGATACGCGACCTTGCGTAGCGCCAACCCCAGGGCCCCGGGGACCCAGGAAAAGAGCGTCACCACCAGCTCATAGAGGATGAGGTCCGCCAAGCTGCGGCTGCCGACGACGAGGTCCTGGTACTTGGAGAGGGAGGAGCGGCCCGGCGCGGCCATGGCTTGCTGGATCCCGATCGGCGCGCGCTCGCGCGCGTGGGCAGGCTCGGAGATACTCTCCTCCACCGTTGACGCTTTCGCGGAAGCTACTGTAGCATGAGACCTTTGCGAGGCGCTTTAGAGTTTCCCGCGCACCTCCTGCTCGCGGCGGCGCTGACCGCCTGCTGCGGATCCGACTCCGGCGGGACCCCGAGCTCACCCGGCCCGCCTCTCGGCCCGGTCCCCGTGCCGGTGAGCCCCATCGACGGGGCGCAGGTCACCACGGACAGCCCGGTTTTCACCGTCCAGAACGCGCAGGGCTTCGACTCCGGCCAGGCGCAATACCGTTTCGAGGTCGTGACCCAGGGCAAGGGCGCGGTCGTGGCGAGTGCCACGGTGCCCGCAGGCCATTCCATGACCACGGCATCCTTCGCAGTGCCGCGCGGGATGAGCGTTGCCTGGCGGGCCATGGCCATCGGCCCCGCCAGCCAGATCCCCTCCTCGACCGCGCTATTCAAGATGCCTGCCGTGGCCTGCCAGCCGCTCGGCGACGGCTGGGCCAAGGCCGTGGTGGACGTCCTGCTGCCCTTCTGCGCGCAGATGCCGAACATCTACAACAACCCCAACGACGTCCTCGGCCCCTACGACGCCGGCGGCTTCGGCCCCAACAACTACTTCGGCTTCCTGAGCCTGGGCGAGGAGGGCCACGTCACGGTGGACATGGAGGCCTGCGCGACGGATCGCGCGGGGCCCGACCTGCGCGTCTTCCAGGCAGTGGGCAGCGAGCCCGTCACCGTCTACGCGGCGGGCACGCAGGCGGGGCCGTTCGTCCTGGTGGGGGCCGATCGGACCTGCGGCCAGCGTATCCCGGGCACCAAGACTACGCGGTTTTGCGACTTCGACCTGGCCGAGGGCGAGGTGCAGGAGGCCCGGTATTTCAAGATCGTCGATGCCGAGCGCTATCCGTG
>DAINRN010000620.1:0-2330 GCA_036741815.1 Acidobacteriota bacterium | reverse complement strand
AGGCAGCGCCGCACGAGCCTGTCCAGGGCGGGGGGCAGGGGCCGGCGGGAAGGCGCCGGTGGCGGGTCGTCGCGCAGCACGGCCGCCTGGGTCTCGGCGGTGGAGGGACGGTAGAAGGCCCTTTGGCCGGTGAGCATCTCGTACAGCAGCACGCCGAGGGCGAAGACGTCGGCGCGGTGGTCGGCCGGGAGGCCGCGCACCTGCTCGGGCGCCATGTATCCGGAGGTGCCCAGGACCGTCCCCGGCGCCGTCTGCTCGCGTGTGGGCAGTGCGCTCAGCGCCGAAGCCTCCGGCGCCTCCGCCAGCCGCGCCAGACCGAAGTCCAGGATCTTCACCTGGCCGTCGCGGGTCACGAAGACGTTGTCCGGCTTGAGGTCGCGGTGGGTGACGCCCTTGTCGTGGGCCGCGGCCAGGCCCCGGGCGATCTGCCCCGCGTAGTCGACGGCCTGCCTCGGCGAGATCTGGTCCGCGCGCTCCCGGAGGGTCTCGCCCTCGAGCAGCTCGAAGACCACGAAAGGCGTGCCCTCGGCGCTGACGTCATGGACGGAGAGGATGTTGGGATGGTTGAGCGCGGCCGCCGCGCGCGCCTCGGTGGCGAACCGCTCCAGGCGCACGGGGTCTCCCGCCAGCGCCGCCGGCAGGACCTTGATCGCGACCTCGCGGCCCAGACGGGGGTCGCGGGCGCGATAGACCTCGCCCATGCCTCCCGCGCCGAGCGGCGCGACCACGACGTACGGACCGAGCTGCGTTCCAGGAGAGAGCGGCATGAGCGACGACACAACGTAGCACAGGGCACGCCGCGAGGGGTGATGCCCGGAGCGCGGATCAGGCCCGGCGAGCCATTACGATAAGGACGTGCCCCTGCCAACCCTGACCCACAGCTTCCGCGCCCTGCGGCACCGCAACTTCCGGCTCTTCCTCGGCGGGCAGATCATCTCCCTGGCCGGGACCTGGATGCAGCAGGTGGCGCTCAGCTGGCTGGTCTATCGGCTCACGCGCTCGCCCTTCCTCTTGGGCCTCGTCGGATTCGCCGGCCAGCTCCCGAGCCTGCTCCTGGCCCCCTTCGCCGGCGTCTGGGCCGACCGCGGCAACCGCCGGCGCATCGTCATCGCCACCCAGGCCCTGGCCATGGTCCAGGCCCTGCTGCTCGCCGCGCTCGTTCTCAGCGGCCGCGCGACCGTGGGCCACCTGCTGGCCCTGAGCGTGTTCCTGGGCCTCGTCAACGGCGTGGACATCCCGACGCGGCAGGCCTTCCTGGTGCAGATGGTCACGGGCCGCGAGGACCTCGCCAACGCCATCGCCCTCAACTCCTCGGTCTTCAACGCGGCCCGGCTGGTGGGGCCCGCCCTGGCCGGGGTAATGATCGGGATGGTCGGCGAAGGGATGGTGTTCCTGCTGAACGGGCTCAGCTACGTCGCGGTCATCGCCGCGCTGTACGCCATGACCCTGGGGCCGCACGCGCGGACGCCGGCGGTCGACGAGCCGATGGGCCGCAGGCTGGCCGCGGGTTTCCGCTACGCCTTCGGCTTCGCTCCCATCCGCGCCCTGCTCCTCCTGGTGGGCGTGGTGAGCCTGATGGGCGTCCCGTTCACCGTGCTCCTGCCCGTCTTCGCCACCGACGTGCTCGGCGGCGGCGCCCACACCCTCGGCTTCCTCATGGCCGCTTCGGGGGTGGGGGCGCTGGCCGGGGCCCTGTACCTCGCGGGCCGCACGAGTGTGCGCGGCCTCGGGTACGTGATCATGGCCGCGGTCGCATTGTTCGGGGCTTCCCTCATCGGTTTCGGGCTGTCCCGCGGGGCTTGGCTCTCCATGGCCGCCCTTCTCGGGGCCGGCTTCGGGATGATGGTGCAGATGGCCTCCAGCAACACGATCCTCCAGACCATCGTGGACGACGACAAGCGGGGCCGGGTGATGAGCTTGTACTCGATGGCATTCATGGGCATGGTGCCCTTCGGCAGCCTCCTCGCCGGCTCGCTGGCCAGCCGCATCGGCGCCCCGCGCACCGTGATGCTCGGCGGCGTGGCCTGCCTCCTGGCCGCCGCGGCGTTCGCTCGCGCCCTCCCGGGACTGCGCGCGCAGGTGCGGCCCATCTATGTCCGCCTCGGCATCGTGCCGGAGGTGCCGGTATAGAATCGCGGCCTCGCGGAACCTTTGATGGGGATGTCGCGCGTCACGCTCGGGGCAGTGGTCGCGCTGGCCGCGCCCTGGGCCGTGATCCTGGGCTCGCCGGCCACGGTCGCCACCCCTCCGGGCGCGCGCGCCGTTCCCCCGCTCCCGCCCCTGGACCTTCCCGGCCCAGTCGGGCGATTTCTCGACCGGCTCCGACCGCG
>DAINRN010000619.1:0-2340 GCA_036741815.1 Acidobacteriota bacterium | reverse complement strand
TGGAAGCCGGAGGTGGTGGCCGTGTAGGAGAGAGCGCGCGCGACGGGGCGCAGGTCCGTGGGCGGCCGTGCCCCCGCCCGCCGCTGCTTGCCCGCTCCGAGGTGCGACGCGGCCCAACGCCTCAGGTGGGCAGGCCGGCCGATCACCAGGCTGCGGCCCTCGGGCCCCAGGATCTGGCCCACGCCCGCCGCGGCGGGGATCTCCTGCAGCCGCGTCCCCAGGTCGCCGTCGAGGGGGATGAGGGTGGGCGCGGCCACGGGTGCCGCGCCGTCAGGCCTCGGCGGCGGCGTCTCCCACCTGGTCGTGCATGGTCACGAGCTTGGTGATCTCCAGCTCGCGCGCGCCCGAGGGGACGCGGATCTGGACCACGTCGCCCTCCTCGTGGCCGAGGAGGCACTTTCCGATGGGAGACGAGGGCGAGATCCGCCCCACCGTGGGATCCGCCTCCTCGGGGGTGACGATCTCGTAGACGGTGTCCTCGCCGCTGCCCGTGTCGTGGACGTTCACCGTCGAGCCGAGGCCCACCTTGTTGCGCGGGATCCTGTCGAGGTTGATGAGGGACAGCGCGGCCACGCGCCGGTGGAGCTGTCCCAGGCGCGCCTGAAGGTAGCTCTGCCGCTCCTTGGCCGCCTTGTACTCGGCGTTCTCCCGAAGGTCTCCGTGCTCGCGCGCGGTGAGGATCTCCTTGGGGAGCGTGACCTTCAGCTCGTAGTCGAGCGTGCGCATCTCGTCCTCGAGCCGCTTCTTTATGTCGTTCAAGCCCCGATGATACCATCACGGCTCCTCGTGGCGGCCCCCCTCATCCGCAGCCGCAGCAACGCCGTGGTGCGGCGCTTCCGCGCCCTGAAGGAGCGAGCGGCCGGCGACCTGGCGCTGCTGGAAGGGACGAAGCTCGTGGAGGAGGCCATGGCCGCGGGCGTGACGATCGCCGAGGCCGCGGCCTCGCCCCGCGCCGGCCGGACACCGCGCGGCCGCGCGCTGCTCCAGGCGTTGGATGAGCGTGGCGTGTCCGTGAGGCTCATGGACGACGACGTCCTGGCCTCCGTGTCCGAGGCGGAGACGAGCCAGGGTCTCGTGGCCCTGGCCCGCCGCCCCGCGTTCGCGGAAGAGGCGATGCTCGCCGGGCGGCCGCTGCTGCTGGTCGCGGTGGGCATCCAGAACCCCGGCAACGTCGGCGCGCTGCTGCGCGCGGCCGAGGCCGCGGGCGCCACGGGCGCGTACCTGGCCGAGGGCTGCGCCGACCCGTTCTCCTGGAAGGCGCTGCGCGGCTCCATGGGCAGCGCGTTCCGGCTTCCCCATATTCGCGTGCTCCGCGCCTTCGATGTCCTTGCTCGGCTCAGGAAGCGTGGCGTGGTTACGATCGCGACGGTGGCCCGCGGCGCGAAGCGCTACAGTGACGCCGATTTCCGTGGGCCGGTGGCCTTCCTTTTCGGAAATGAGGGCGAGGGCCTCCCCAGTGACGTCGCCGCCGCGGCTGACATGTCCGTTTCCATACCCATGTGCGGGCCCCTGGAGAGCCTGAACGTGGGGGTCGCGGCCGGCGTCCTCCTGTTCGAGGCCGCGCGCCAAAGGCGTCTCGCCCCTCCGGGCGCGTCTGAGCGCTGACCTCGTCCTCAGCCGGGTAGCGAGAAAAGACCCAGCCTGTCCGAGTAGCCCGGTATTTTTGGCGTTGCGTCTGTTGCGCCTGAAGCGTTTCTGGGCAGCGGCCGGGCCCGGCCAACCGGTCAGGCGAGGATTGAAACAACGTGGCCGTGGCCGCAGGGATGCTGTTGTTCCCTCTAATGGTGGCCGGGGCGTGCACTACGGTCCCCTGTCGTGTGATCCGATCGGGCCTGTTCTGGCAGGTGCCACAGTAGAGTCATAGACCCTGATTGATACGTTCGTCCCGAAAGATCGCCCTTCTCCGGAAAGGCACGGTTTGGACGGCAACGCAGCGTCAGCTGACGCATTCGCACACAGCGCGAACGGCCTGGGCCGCTGGCACCACCTCAAGCAGCACCTGGCGGCCGTTCGCGATCTGGCGGGTCAGTTCGGCGGGAGTCTTGACTTGGCAGAGGAGGTCCGGCTCGCCGCGATATTGCACGATGCTGGGAAATACGGCGCGCCGTTCCAGGCCCGCCTGCGTGGCGAAGCTAGCGGCATCGATCATTGGTCGCCTGGAGCCTGGCTGGCGCTCCAGTCGGGAAGGTCCGTCGCTGCAGCTCTCGCGGTGCAGGGCCATCACATCGGCCTCCAACGCATGGACTTGGAATCCCTCCGGCAACTCAACCCGGAGACGCTGTCAGCCAACCACCCCCTTGGTCTCACTCTTTCCGAATCGAACGCGAACAGCTTGCTAGC
>DAINRN010000618.1:0-2341 GCA_036741815.1 Acidobacteriota bacterium | reverse complement strand
GGCGCCGAAACGGCGATCTTAGCAGCATCCCGGGGAATGACGCGGATGCGGTCCAGCATGATGCCAAGGTCACGGGTATCTTGCGAGTCGGGGAAGAAATTGGAAGGGCGCCAAGGCGTGACATCCAGACGCACGACCGGTGGACCGGGGGGAAGGGGGGAAGGCAGGACAAAGACGTGCTCTGACCAGTCGGGACCGGCAACGAACTCGCCCAGCGCGCGTCCGGACAGCGAGACAATCACGCGCGCTGGGCTCGTGAGCGGGCGACGCTCTGCCGAGACCGTAATGGCCAGGAGAGCGCCCGGCCGCGCCGCCGGCAGATACACCGACGCGCAACTGCCCGTCCAACGGAAACTCCGCTCTGAGCCGCCCTCCTTGTCGAAGAACCCCGACACCTGGACGTCGTCGCTCCCGCCGATGTCCACCTCGTTCAGCGCGGGGACCTGCAGCTCCTCGGGCGGCACCACGCGCGAGACCGTGAAGTGCAGCGAGCGGAACTCCGGGTCGCCCGGCTTGCGGTCGTAGGCGTACCACTCGAAGGTCCCGAAGTCCTTGGTCTCCACCCGCTCCAGGAAGAGGCCGCACAGGTCCGTGCGGTACGTGTGGACGAAGTAGACGTTGCGCCACCGCCCGCGCCAGGCCGCCACCAGGTGGCGGAGGCGGTCGGGGTCCGGGTTGAAGCGCGCCAGCTCAAGGACGTTCACGCCGTGCGCCGCCCACAGGGGCAGCGAAAGGAGGTGGATGCTCTTCGGCTGCTCGAAGACCAGCACGTCCTCTGGCCCGAAGCGCCGGGCCACGTCCGCCACGAACCGCACCGCGCCCCGCCAGTCCACGTAGCGGGCGATGCGCGCGGTGTCCTTCGCGTAGATCGCGGCGAGGGCCAGGGCGAGGCCCGCGGCCGCCACCCGCCGCAGGCCGCCGCGGGAGGCGAGGCGCGCAAGCAGGAGGGCCGCGAAGCCCAGGAGCAGCGGGAGCGTCACGGGCACGAAGCGGCGCAGGGCGAAGGGGTAGTCGTTCCAGACCCGGAGCTTGTAGAGGTAGAAGATGGAGACGGTGAGGCCGAGGAGGACGGGGAAGAGGTAGCGCGGCCGCCAGTCGCGGAGGACGGCCATCAGCCCGAGGATCCCGAGCGCGATCCCCAGCGGGCTGACGAACCACCCGAGGCGCACGAGGGACTGGGCGTCGTGCGCGGCCAGCTGCCGGAAGCCCAGGTCCAGGAGGAGGCCGAGGTCGGGGAGCGCCCGGGTCTTGTCGTTCCCGTCGGCGCCGGCCCAGGCCGACAGCGCGGGCCGCAGCCAGTAGGCGTAGACGGCCAGTACGGCCACCGCGGCCATCGTCGCGCCGCGGATGCGCCCGGCGTGCCTCTCCAGGAAGGGGCGGCCTCGAGCGCCGTAGCGGTGGGCGGCCAGGACCGCCGCCACGAGAGCGGCCGCGACGAGCCACCACGCCGCCGGGGGCGGGCTCCAGTAGCGGCGCGTGGCGATGTCCACGACGTACTTGCGCGCCCAGAAGGACGCGTGCACGGCGGCGTGCATGGCCGGTACGCCGAAGCCGGCGAGGAAGGGCACCGCCTCCCGCCAGGGAAGGTCCCCCCGCACCCGGCGGATCAGTACATAAAGAAGAAGGGGGACCGCGACGAGCACGCTGTCGATGCGGACGAGGAGCGCGAGGCCGAGGGCAACACCCCCGAGCACGCCGAAGGCGCGCGAGCGGAACCCTTCCCAGAGAGCGACCAGGAGCATTGCCGTAAACATCAGGAACTGCGACATCGTTTCAGAGACGGGGTAGCGGCCGAACCAGACCTGCACGACGTTCAGGCCCAACAGGATCCCGGTCAGCAGCGCCGGCTCAGGGCCGAACAGTCGCCGCACCGCGAAGAACACGGCCATCGTCCCCAGGATCCCGAAGACGGGCGGCGTGGCGAGCGCCCCGCGGATCCCCAGGGCCTGGAAGAGGTAGGCCCCGAAGGCGGGGAACAGGTGGAAGAACTGCGGGAACACCCGGCCCGACGCCGGCCGTTCGAGGTCCAGGCCCATGAAGCGCGACCATGAGAAGTCCGGCCGGTCGCGGTTCCGGTAGAACAGTTCCACGTCTTCGGGGGGGATGGAGAGCACGACGGGGTCGGTGACCACGATCCCCCCGGTGCGGGCGATGGTGGCCATGGCCGCCACATAGGCGCCGGGGTCGCGGCCGCCCACCAGGTACTCGCTGGGCCGGGCCTGCAGGAGCAGGGCGAGGGCCAGGACCAGGGCCGCGGGGAGCGCCTCCGACCAGGCGCGCGGCCGCCGCAGCGGACGGCCGAGGCGGCGGCCGCGCGCCTGGTCGGAGGCGCTCCCCGCGG
>DAINRN010000617.1:0-2347 GCA_036741815.1 Acidobacteriota bacterium | reverse complement strand
TCCGCCAGGGAACCGAAACCGCCCTGCGCGCCCGGATAGAAGGCCACGATCAGGACGAGATAGACCACCGCGAACGCCAGCGAGTACAAACCGGACAGGACCAATCGCTCCGTGATCCGCGCGCGCGGCGCCAGCACCAGCATCAGCCAGCCCGGAACGACGGCGGCGCTCACGAGCCCGAACAGCGCCTCTGCGCTCATGCGTCCCTCCTTACTCCGCCAGAAGCGTCGTAGGCGCCGGATGGTCCCGCCGCCGTAGCCGGCCGTCCGCGTCGCGCCAGACCTCGCGCTGCTTGCGGAAGGGCAGGGCCAGGACCTTCCCGAGGGTCACCTCGCGCGGGTCGCCGTAGGTGGGCACGCCGATGGCCACGGCGCGCTGCGGCACGCTCAGGACCAGCGTGCCGTGGAGGTAGTCCCAGGCCGAGAGCAGGCTCGACCAGTTGCTGTTGGTCTCGTTCTCGTAGTCGGAGTGGTGGATGCCGTGCATGCGCGGGGTGACGATCAGGCGCACGAGGACCCGCTCCACTCCCCAGGGCAGCCGGAGGTTCGAGTGATGGAAGAGGATCGAGGCCCCGAGCAGCAGCTGCCACAGCGCCACCGCGAACGGATCGGCCCCGGTGAGCGCCACCTGCATCAGCCGGTAGGGGACGGAGAGGGCCAGCTCGCCGAAGTGGAAGCGCAGGGCGGTGGACGCGTCCAGGTCCAGGTCCACGTGGTGGACCAGGTGGAAGCGCCAGAGGAACGGCACGCGGTGGGTCAGCCAGTGCCAGTGCCAGAGCGTGTAGTCGAGGAGCAGGACGCCGAGCGCGACCTCCGCGCCCCGCGGCAGGCTCACCCGGTTCAGCAGCCCGAAATCGTGGCCGCGCGCCCACTCCGCCACGGGCATCAGCAGCGGGGCTTGCAGCAGGCTCAGCAGGGCGAGACCCAGGCCGGCCAGCCCCAGGTTCCGCGCCATCCGCCGGGGCTTCGGCTCCACGCTCCGTCGCAGCGGCCGCGCGGTCTCGAGGACCACCAGCGCGACGAACACTGCTGCGACGACGGCGTACGAGAACGCGGCCGGCAGGCTGTCCACGGCTTCAGGCCCGCAGCAGCGTGGCCCCCCAGCTCATCCCCGCGCCGAAGGCCACGAGCAGCACCAGGTCGCGGGGCCGGATGCGGCCCGCGCGGACGTTCTCGTCCCAGAGCAGCGGGATGGTGGCCGCCGTCGTGTTCCCGTACTCCTGGATGTTGTGCGGCACCTTCTCGTCGGGCAGGCCCAGGGCCTTCTGGCAGTGCTTGTTGATCCGTTTGTTGGCCTGGTGCATGAGGACCATGGCGAGGTCCCCGACGCCCACGCCATTGCGGTCCAGGACCTGGCGCGCCACCTCCACCATCCGCGTGGTGGCCATCTTGAAGACCTGCCGGCCCTCCATGACGGGGATGTGATCTCCCCTCTCGATCTGCCCGGCATCCACGTAGGGCCGGTGCTTGAAGCCGGCGCCCGGGACGTAGAGCTTGTCGTACTCGGACCCGTCGGTGTGGAGCGCGTGGTCCACGAGCCCCCGCCCGCCGCCGTCCTCGTCCGCCACCAGCACCACCGCCGCCCCCGCGTCGCCGAAGAGGACCGTGAGGTGGCGGAAGCGCGAGTTCCAGGCGTGCTCCTCCGGCGTGGGCCCCGGCCGCGCGGCGTCGTAGAGGTGCTCCCAGTTGGCGGCGGAGTAGGGCATGAATCCGCTGTGGACCTCCGCCCCCACGAGCAGGACCGTCCGGGCCAGGCCGGCGCGGATGTGCGCGTCCACCAGCTCGAGCCCGTAGAGGAAGCCGACGCACTGCTGGCGGATGTCGAAGCAGGGCACGTCGCGCATCTCGAGCTTCGCCTGGAGCAGGGCGCCCGCGCCGGGGAAGTAGTGGTCCGGGGTCATGGTGGCGAAGACCACGAGGTCCACGTCGCGGGCGGAGAGGCCGGCGGCCTCCAGGGCCCGGCGCGCCGCCTGCGCCCCGAGATCCGAGGTGGCGGTGCCGGGATCCACGTAGCGGCGCGCCTCCACGCCGCTGCGCTCGCGGATCCAGGCGTCGCTCGTGTCCATGATGCGGGCCAGCATGTCGTTGGTGACCCGCCGCGGCGGGATGGCCGACCCGCTCCCCGCGATGACGGCGCGCCTCATGGCTCTCTCCCGGCCCCGGCCGCCGTCAGCGGGCCGGGCTGACCATCGTCTTCCGCCACAGCTCGTCGAATACGCCGTCCCGTAGCGCCTTGGCCGCGTAGACCATCTGCCCGACGTGCGCCGCCCAGTGATGGGAGGTGCGCAGCAACAAGTTGATGACGGTGAAGGGCTCGCCCGCCCGGTCCGTCGCCTCCTGCAGGCGCG
>DAINRN010000616.1:0-2349 GCA_036741815.1 Acidobacteriota bacterium | reverse complement strand
CCGGCGAGCTCCGCCTTCACCTCATAGACCCCGGGGAGGAGGTGCTCCTTGACGTAGTTCCCCGACGCGTTGGACACCACCGAGTCGACCGTCTTGCGCTCGACGCTGGTGATGGTCACGGTGACGCCGGGCAGGGCCGCGCCGCTGGGATCGGTGACGGTCCCGGCGACGCTGCCGTAGACGGCCTGCGCCATCGCCGCCGGTACGGAGGCGACGAGCGCCATCAATGCGACGCAGATGAGCAGGACGAGGCGACGCGTCATACAACACCCCTTTCCCGATTTAGCGCGGGATGTATCGGAGTTGAACGCACCGAAGAGAATCGCATGCCGGCGGGTGGCACCCCGTAAGTCCTGGATCTTGTTGGCCCGGATGCTACTACCACCAAGTTTTGTGCGTCAAGCGGTAATTGCTCCGCCATCACGCCGCTGTCACAGACGCCGGGCACGGTCGTCCCAATCGGCGCCGCGCCTGCGGCGCCCCCCTCGGTGCCTTCCCGGGCGCCGCCCATCGATACGTCGCCGTACCCCCTCGTGATCGTCCCCCCGGGGACGATCTTTCTCTCGCCGCGAGCCCCCGAGCCGGTCTCCTTGACTCGGCGATTCCGAAAACCTAATCTCGGCCATCATCCACCGATCGAAGGCAGCCCTCCCCGCGCGCTTCCGCCTGGCGCTGACCGTGCTCGCAGGCAGCGCTCTGTCCGGCTTCTCGATCTTCTTGTTTACCTTGCCGTTGACCTTCTTGCCGGCGGCCGACGCCTGGGCCGCCCCGCCGGACTCCCCGGCCGCGGCCGGCATCCCCCGTTTCGAGCTGCCCCAGAGCGGCCTGCAGCTCGAGCGGCCCACGCGGCCGGGCGCCTTCTTCGACGTGGTGGGCCACCGCTCCGCGGTCTTCGGCTACGAGAACCGGCCCTTCGAGGCCTGGGCCTATCCGTTGAAGCTCGTGGACGACTTCAAGCTGGCGTTCCAGCTCGAAGGGTACCCGCTCGAGTTCGCGGGCGCCGACACCAGGGTCGCGGTGACCGTGCGGCCGGAGGCCACGATCTTCACCCATTCGCACGCGGGCTTCACGGTGCGGGAGATCGTGTTCGCTCCCGTGGACGAGCCGGGGATCGTGATCCTCCTGGACGTCCGCAGCGTGATGCCCGTGACCGTCATCGGCTCCTTCCGGCCGCGCCTCCGGCTCATGTGGCCCGCCGGACTGATGACGGGAGACCTGGGCTGGGACGAGAAGCAGCGGGTCTACAGCATCACGGAGGAGACCAAGAGGTTCGCGGCGGTCGTCGGGGCCCCCGGGGCCCGCGACCTCGCCGTCATGCCGTACCAGGAGGAGCCGCGCGACGTGCCGATCCGCTTCGCGGTGGACGTCCGCCCGGAGACGATGGAGTCCCAGTACGTCCCCATCGTGATCGCGGGCAGCGTGGCGGGGCGGGACGACGCCAAGGCCACCTACGACCGCCTGCTGGCGTCCGCCCGCGCCCTCTACGAGAAGAACGTCGCCTACTACCGGTCGCTCCAGGAGCGGACGGTGTCCGTGGAGACGCCCGACGAGCGGCTCGACACCGCCTTCGCCTGGGCGAAGGTGGGCGTGGACAAGGGGCTGGCCACCAACCCGCTGCTGGGCACCGGCCTGCTCGCCGGCTTCCGCACCTCCGGCGAGAGCGAGCGGCCCGGCTTCGCGTGGATGTTCGGGCGCGACGCCTTGTGGACCGCGCTGGCCATCCACTCCTACGGCGACTTCCCGGCAGCGCGCACCGCGCTGGAGTTCCTCCGCAAGGTGCAGCGCGCCGACGGCAAGATCCCGCACGAGATCTCCCAGAGCGCCGGCCTCATCCCCTGGTTCACCGACTACAAGTACCCGTGGGAGAGCGCGGACGCCACGCCGCTGTACGTGGTCGCGCAGGCCGACCACTGGCGGGCCAGCGGCGATACGGCGTTCCTGCGCGAATCGTGGCCGTCGATCGTCAAGGCCTGGCGCTTCTCCGCCGCCACGGATACCGACGGCAACGGGCTCATCGAGAACACGAAGTTCGGCCACGGCTGGACCGAGGGCAGCCCGCCCTATCCCCCGCACGAGGAGATCTACCTGCAGGGGATATGGGTCGAGACCTGTCGCGCGGTGGCCGAGATGGCCGAGGTCATGAAGGACGCCGCGCTGGCCTCGTCCGCGCGCGCCTCCGCCGAGCGCACGCGCGCCGCGATGGAAGCCACCTATTGGCTGCCCGGGCCCGGCTATTACGCCTTCTCCACCGCGCTGGCGAAGCCGGAGAAGGACTACAACGCGGAGCCCGGCCCTCGCCGCGCCGCGCGCCAGGCCCGCATCGAGGCCCTGCGCGGGAAGCGGGTGGTG
>DAINRN010000615.1:0-2350 GCA_036741815.1 Acidobacteriota bacterium | reverse complement strand
CAACGGGGACGTGGTCTTCGATTTCGACCTCACGGACCTGCTGGCGAGGCACCGGGCGGCGGGGGCCCGCGCCACGCTCGCCCTGGCGGCCAACCCCGAGCCCCGGCGTTATTCCCCGATCGTCACCGGCGCGGGCGGATGGGTGCGCTCGCTGGCCGGGCTGCCGCGGCCGGCGCGCGGACAGCCCTCGCTCTTCACCGGCGTCCACGTCGTCGACCCCTCCCTGCTGGACCGGCTGCCCGACGCCGCCTCCGACATCGTGCGCGACCTGTACGCGCCGCTGATCGACGAGGGCGAGGACATCCTCGGCGTGCGCGTGAGGGGCGCGTGGTACGATCTCGGAGGTCCCTCGTTGTACCTCCGCTCCCAGCTCTCGATGCTCTCCTCGGGGTTCCGCGGCCTGCGGCGCGGCGCGCTCATCCATCCCGCGGCCCGGGTCCATCCGCGGGCGCGCGTCACGCGCTCGGTGATCGGGCCGAAGGCCGTGATAGCCGAGGGGGCCGAGGTGGCGGGCAGCGTGCTGTGGGACCGGGTGCGGGTGGGGGCCGGGGCCCGGGTCCGCGGCTCGATCCTGGCTTCGGGCAGCCGCGTCGAGGCCCGCGGAGAGGTGGAGGGGTTGGTCATGGTGCCGGTGGGCCGGCTGCGCGGCGCCCTTCCCCCGGGCCGCACGCATCGCGGGCACAGGCTCGTGGAGGTGGCGTGATGTCGAGCGGCTCGGAGAGGCGGCTGGAGGCGAGGTCGGCGCGCCGCCGGTCCGGGCGCCGCCTGCCGGAGCGGCCTCCCGATCCCGCGGCTCTGGTCGAGCCGGCTCCTCCTTCCTTCCCGCGCCATCCCACGGAGGATGCGCGCGTGGACGACTTCCTCACGGGGCGCTTCGGCAGGGGAGCGGGCGGGACGAGCGTCGTCCCGCTCTCGGGCGACGCGTCCACGCGCCGCTACTACCGGCTGGTGCGGGGCGGCGAGACGACCGTGCTCGCCCTGTACCCCGAGCCCTTCGAGCCGGACACGCTCCCGTTCCTCATCGTGCGGAAACTGATGGCGGGCTGGGGCCTCCCGGTGCCGCGGGTGCTGGACGTCGAAGGGCCGCTCGGGGTCGTGGTCCAGGAGGACCTGGGAGACCTCACGCTCCAGGAGGCCCTGCGCGGGGCCGGCGCCGCGCGGCGGACCGAGCTGTACCGGCAGGCCCTCGACCAGCTCGTGGTCCTGCAGCGCGAGGCGGCCCGCGCTTCCCAGAGGGCGGGCTGCTTCCAGATCGCCTTCGACTTCGAGAAGCTGTCCTGGGAGCTGCACTTCTTCTGGAAGCACTTCCTCGAGGCCTACCGCAAGCGCGACCTCTCCGTCGAGGACCGGGCCATGATCGCCGACGGCTTCCATCGTCTCTGCGCGGAGATCGCGTCCTGGCCGCGGGTGCTGACCCATCGCGACTTCCATAGCCGCAACCTGATGTGCCACCAGGGGGCGCTGTACTGGATCGATTTCCAGGACGCGCGCATGGGGCCGGCGACCTACGACCTGGCCTCGCTGCTGCGGGACTCCTACGTGGAGCTCGGGGAGGGTTTCGTGGCCGACCTTGCCGAGGAGTTCCGGCAGCGCGCGGTGCCCGGCGAGGGGCGCGACACGTTCCTGCGCCGGCTGGGGCTCATGTCCATCCAGCGGAACCTGAAGGCCCTCGGCACCTTCGGCTACATGGGGTCGGTGCGCAAGAGCCGGGTGTACCTGCCCTACATCCCGAGCACGCTCGACCACCTGCGCCGCAACCTGGCCAGATACCCTGAGCTGTCCGGCCTTCGGCGGGCGCTGGCCCGCCACCTGGAGGAGCTGGCGTGACACCCGCCGTACGCATCGCGGACTTCCGCGGCCACGTGGCCGAAGAAGTGCGCGTGCAGGGCTGGCTGCACAACAAGAGGTCCAGCGGCAAGCTCCAGTTCCTGATCGTGAGGGACGGGAGCGGGTACGCGCAGTGCGTGGTGGCGAAGGCGGCGGTGCCGGCCGAGGCCTGGGCGGCGGCGGAGGCGGCGGGGCAGGAGTCCTCGCTGGAGCTGACCGGCCGCGTGAAAGAGGACAAGCGCGCGCCCGGCGGGTACGAGGTGGACGTCATCGACGTGAAGTGGTTCGGAGTCCACCTCCCCCAGGGAGTCTCGGTCGTGGACAAGGACATCATGCGCTGCTCGACCGACGACCTCGAGGGTTACGAGCAGGTGATCTTCCTGGCCGGATTATCGAATGACCCGATGGCGGAGTTCGATCTGCGCCCGTTCTGGGACTTGCTCTGCGACCCTTCGATCGAGAAGATCGTCCATGCCGGCGAGCAGGATATCGAGCCGGTGCATCGTCTCACCGGCAAGCGGGC
>DAINRN010000614.1:0-2352 GCA_036741815.1 Acidobacteriota bacterium | reverse complement strand
GCGGCCAGGCCGGCGATCAGGGATACCGGGCGGTCCTCGCCAGGCCCGTGGCGGTACGAATAGTATTTTGGATAGAGGATCCCGTGCTGGAGGGCCACCGTGGGCACGCCGGCGGCGCGGCAGGCGGCCAGCGCGGCCCGTCCCCACCCGCTCGACTCCGCGTACAGGACGAGGCAGGCCGGCCGCCACTGGCGCAGGGCCGCGGCCACCTCCTCGTACGAGCGCACGGCCCAGGGCAGCTGCAGCAGCAGGGTGGCCGCCAGGTCGGGGGCGGCCAGGTCGGCGAAGGCCACGCCGCGGTGCGAGAAGGCCTCGCGCATGCCCGGGCTTCCCCGCAGCGTGCGCCACGCCTCGCGGGCCTGGCCCGCCGCGCGCCGGGCATCGCGGACGACGGCCCGGTCCGTGTACCGGCCCACGCCGATGTAGGGCCCCGCCTCGGGCACGAGCCGCATCCAGTCGCGCAGGCGGTCGCGCGGGCCCCGCCGCCGGAAGGCGTCGGGCGGCCCCACCGCGAGCACGACGGGACGCAGGTCCGGATGGCCGGCCACACCGGGGATCAGCGCGTCGAAGTAGTGCTCGTAGGCCTGCGCCTCCTCGTTATCGCGGGCCGGGCGTCTCCGCCAGAATGCGGCGTGGGAGAGGAAGAGCACGGTGCGCTTCGCGCCGTCCGCCGGCGCGGCCGGGCGGGGCGCGGCCGTGGCCTTCATGGCGGTGAGCGCGGCCTTCACGCCGTTCCACCGCGCCCGCAGGGAGACGAGCCGGGTGCGGAGGGCGAGACGCAGCGAGGGCGGGGCGTGGTGGCCGTGGAAGAGGACGCCACGCGCGGCGCAGGTCCGCTCCAGCAGCAGGGCCTCCTCGGCGGGAAGGCCTTCCGCCTCCACCTCCGCCGGCCGCTCCGCGTCCAGGATGCGATGGAAGGCCTCGATCGTCCGCACGTAGCGCGGCGCCTCCGTCGAGTGGAACAGGAACAGCTCGGCGAACCACCACAGCGAGACGCCGTTCCACGACAGAAGCTCGCGCACGCTCCGGCCGTCGCGCACCGGCCGTGTGCCCCAGGCCTTGGTCCAGGCCATGGCCGCCTCGTCCACGGCGTCGGAGTCCTCGGACGAGAGGTACTCCTCCCACCGGACGACGCGCCTGCCGTCGCCGCCGGGCCCGGTCCGGCCGCGCCCCCGGAAGACGAGGGCGCTCATGGGCCGTCGGGGCCGCGGCGCCCGTGCCCGCCCACCCCGCCCAGAAGCCCGGCGGCCTCGGCGTAGACCTCGTCCACGCTCACCAGGCGAAGGCACTCCGGCGGCTCGGGGCCGGCGCACTCCGCGGGCGGCTTGCGGATGAGGTTGCAGGGCGAGCACCAGAGATCGGCGCGCACCACCACGTGGCGCCGGCCCTGCCCGGAGAAGTAGCGGACGGCGTCGGAAGGGCCGAAGACCGTCACCGAGGGCGTGCCCACCGCGCAGGCCATGTGCATGGTGCCGGTGTCGGGCGAAAGGAACAGGTCCAGGCCGGCGATGACGGTCATGGTCTCCCGCACGCCCAGGCGGCCGGCGAGAAGGACGGGCTTGCCGCGCAGCCCGCGGGCCACGGCCTCCGCCAGCGGACGATCGGCCTCCGACCCGGTGACGACGATGGTGGCGCCGAAGTCCCTCTCCAGCCGCGCGGCCACCTCGGCCCATCGCGCCGTGTCCCACTGCTTCACCGCCCGGCCGCCGCTGGGGTGTACGCCGACGAGCGGGCGGCGCGCGGCGGAAAGGCCCAGGCTGTTGAACAGGCGGGCCGCGGCCTCGCGGTCGGCGCGAAGCAGGGGGTCGACCGACGGCACGGGCGAGGCCCCGCCGACGGCGACGTCCACCGCCGCGTGGTTCTGCTCCACCCAGGAGACCGTCTCGTCGAGGGCCACCACGCCGGTCAGGAGGTACGCCCCGCCGGTGTTCGCGTAGCCGACCCGGCGTCGGGCGCCGGAGGCGGCCATGAGCAGCGCCGCGCGCAGGTCTCCCTGCAGGTCGAGCGCGAGGTCGAGGCCCACGTCGCGCAGCGCGCGCGCGCGCCGCCAGAGGCCGCGCAGCGAGTCCGCCGGCTCGCCCCGCCGCGCGGCCCAGGGCGCGTTCCAGACCAGGACCTCGTCCACGGGCGCGAGGCGGGCGACCTCCTCGCTCCACCGGCCCACGGCCAGCCGGATCCGCGCGTGGGGCAACCGCGCGCGGAGCGCGCGGAGCGCGGACAGGGACATGAGCACGTCGCCCATCCGATCGAGGCGGAGGACGAGGACCTCGCGGACCTCCGCGGCTCCAGGCGCGCCGCGGTCCCCGCCCCGCGCGGCCAGGATCGCCCGCGCGCCCACGCGTCCTCCGAGGT
>DAINRN010000613.1:0-2359 GCA_036741815.1 Acidobacteriota bacterium | reverse complement strand
AAAGATCCGGATCCGGCTGAAGGCCTACGACTACCGGATCCTCGACCAGTCCACGGGCGAGATCGTGGACACCGCGAAGCGCACGGGCGCGCGGGTGGCGGGGCCCATTCCCCTCCCCACGCTCAAGAACCGCTGGACGGTGAACCGCTCGCCCCACGTGGACAAGAAGAGCCGCGAGCAGTTCGAGATCCGCACGCACAAGCGGCTGCTCGACATCTTCGAGCCAACGCCCCAGACCGTGGACGCGCTCATGAAGCTGGACCTGCCCGCGGGCGTGGACGTGGAGATCAAGGCGTTTGGAAAGGAACACTCGAAATAGGCGTCACGCCGATCGAGGATTTTTGAAATGGCAGTCGAAGGCATCATCGGAAAGAAGATCGGCATGACCCAGGTCTACGCCGAGGACGGGAGCGCCATCCCCGTCACCGTCCTCCAGGCGGGGCCGTGCGTCGTGGTCCAGCGCAAGTCCAAGGAGAAGGACGGCTACTCCGCCGTGCAGCTGGGCCTGGTCGAGGACCGCAAGGTCAAGCGGGTCACCAAGGCCATGAAGGGCCATTTCGACAAGGCCAGCCTCCCCCCCTGCCGCGTGCTGCGCGAGTTCCGCGTGGACGGCGGTGACGAGGCCAAAGTGGGAGACAAGGTGTCCGTGGAGCAGTTCTCGCCGGGCGACAGCATCCAGGTGATGGGCACCAGCAAGGGCAAGGGCTTCCAGGGCGTGGTCAAGCGCCACCACTTCCGGGGCGGCGCGGCCACCCACGGGTCCATGTTCCACCGGGCGCCCGGCTCCATCGGAGCCTCCGCCTACCCCTCGCGGGTGCTCAAGGGCATGCGCGGGGCCGGGCACATGGGGTCCGATCGGGTCACAACGCGCAACCTGACCGTTGTCCGCGTGGACGCCGACAAGAACATCCTGGTGGTCAAGGGATCGGTGCCGGGCTCGGGCGGGTCGTACGTGGTGATCCGCAAGGGACCCGCCGCGAAGTCCGGCGGCGAGGCGCGGAAGGGACGCAAGAATGCCTGAGAAGAAGAAGACAGCGCCGGCCCGCCCCCGGGCGCCGAAAGCGGCCGCGAAGAAGGCGGAGCCGAAGGCCGCCCCGGCGCGCAGCAAGGCGCGGAAGGCGGAGAAGCGGGTCCCCCGCGCGAAGGCGGGCGCCCGCAAGGCGGAGGCATCCGCGGAGCGGCCGCGCCAGCAGCCCGCCGCGGTGGTGGCCGAGGGCGCCCTTGGGACGGTGCAGGTCGTCAACGCGCAGAACGAGCGCGTGGGCGACCGGGCCCTGCGCCCCGAGGTGTTCGGGGTCGAGGTGAACGACCACCTCCTCTACGAGGCGGTCAAGCAGTACCGCGCGGGCGGCCGGGCGGGCACGCATGCCACCAAGAACCGCGCGCTCGTCTCCGGCTCGGGGCGCAAGCTCTGGCGGCAGAAGGGGACGGGGCGCGCGCGCATCGGATCCATCCGCAACCCCCTCTGGCGGCACGGCGGCACCGTCTTCGGCCCGCAACCCCGCGACTACTCCTTCGCGATGCCCAGCAAGGCGCGCACCGCCGCGCTGCGATCCGCCCTCACCCAGCGCGCGAACGACGGCGGGCTGAAGGTCATCGACCGGTTCGGTATCGAGCAGCCCAAGACCAAGGTCCTGAAGGGGTTGCTCGACCAGCTCGGGATCTCCGGGAAGGCCGTGATCGTGGACCACGAGCCTCCCGACGCTCTCGTGCTCTCCGGCCGCAACATCCCCGGCGTGAAGGTGGTGGACCCGTCGCAGCTCAACGTCTACGACGTCCTGGACTGCCGGACCCTGCTCGTCTCCCAGGAGGCCCTGGGCAAGCTCGAGGAGCGACTGACGCCATGAAGAACCTGTACGAGGTCGTCCGGCGGCCGCTCATCACCGAGAAGACGACCGCCCTCAAGGAGACCCAGCGCTCGCTCTGCTTCGAGGTCCACAAGGACGCCTCCAAGCCGGAGATCAAGAAGGCGGTGGAGACCCTCTTCGGGGTGAAGGTCCAGGACGTTCGCGTGGCCAACGTGCACGGGAAGGTGAAGCGGCAGGGACGGTACGTGGGACGGCGCCCGGACTGGAAGAAGGCCTACGTGGTCCTGAAGCAGGGCGAGAAGATGATCGAGTTCTTCGAGCAGGCCTGACGGGGAGAGCGATGCCACTCAAGAAATACAGACCGACGTCGGCCGGCCGGCGCTTCATGACCACCCTCACGTTCGAGGAGATCACCAAGTCCACGCCGGAGAAGGCGCTGACCGAGCCCATGCGGCGCACGGGCGGCCGCACGAACCGCGGCCGCATCAGCATCTGGTTCCGGGGCGGGGGACACAAGCGGCGCTACCGGGTGGTGGACTTCCGGCGCGACA
>DAINRN010000612.1:0-2361 GCA_036741815.1 Acidobacteriota bacterium | reverse complement strand
CCCAGCTTGACGTAGACGGGCGCGGCCGTGCGCACGATCTCGGGGACGTCGTAGAAGCGTACGAACCCGCCCTGGTCGTCGGGAACCTCGACGTAGACGTCGAGCGGCGCCGTGCATGCGGCGCGGATCTCTCCGAGCTCCGCTGACGACAGGTCCGTGGACACGTTGACCGTCGTCGCGCCCAGGGCTTCGAGCGTCGCCGCCGTTGCGGGATTGGCGCACGGGAGCAGCACCGAGGTCTTCAGGACGAGCGACTCCGGCAACTCGCCTGCCCGCCGCATGTCCCCGAGCGTCCGCAGCACACCGAGGTCGGCGACGAGGAACGAGCGGATGCCCGATGCCACCCCGCGTCGCACCTCGGCGACGCACTCCTCGATCCCTCGGTCACCGCGGGCGATCCCTCCAGCCGCTGCCGTCACGAGCGACTGCCCACCCGTGTCCCAGGCTCCGCGCGGGCCGAGGAAGAGGCGATCAAGCAGGCGATGAGCCAGACGGACGGAAACCGCGCCGCGGCGGCGGAGCGGCTGGGGATCAGCGTCTCGACCCTCGCCCGCCGCCTCAAGGCGGGGTCGGCGCAGGAGTGACCGCGGCTGGCTGCGGGTACACCCAGCCCACGAGGAGGTAGACGGGCACGGCCGCCAGCAGCAGCGCGGAGATTCCCCACGTCATCGAGACCGCAACACTCAGCAGGGGGGCGAGCACGGAGAACATGCCGTTGATGCCCCAGGCCCACGGCGCGAACGCGGGCGCCTCGGGCTTCAGGCGGTCCAGCGCGGTGGGCACGAACACCCCGAGGCAGACGCCGATGGGAGCCACGAGCGCCGCCGCCACCAGGACGCGAGCGGGGAAGGGCAGTCCCAGCAGGCCGGGCAGCCGCGGCAGCAGCGCGAGGTGCTCGACGAGCACGATCCCCGCCAGCAGGTACGTCACGAACCGCAGCTGGCCTCCCAGCGCCCGCACGATGGCCCCGGCCCGGAGCGATCCCACGCCCGTGGCGAGGAGCAGGACGGCCAGCACCACTGACAACGCGTAGTTCGGGTGGCCGAGGAACAGCCCGAACTTCTGCAGGAGCGCGATCTCGAGGGCCATGTAGCCGACGCCGGTCCCCGCGAAGAACACCGCGTAGCGCCAGGCGCCGGGCGCCTGGAGCCCGCCCCGGGCCAGCCGGCGCAGCGGCGCGTAGATCCCCAGGACGGAGGTCAGCCCCACGATGGCCGAGAGCAGGACCAGGCTCCACTCCATGATGGGGAAGCTGTCGCGCCCCACCGGCTCGCGCGCGAAGAGGTGGCGCCAGAAGGAGTACCGGAAGAAGAACGGACGGTCGTCGGGCTGCGGCGAGACGTCGAGGGGATAAGCGGCGACGAAGGCCGCCTCGCGCCGGGGGTCGGCCAGGGACAGGAAGCGCTGGTACATGTTCTCCGCGCGCCCGTTCACGTGGGGGCCGGCGGAGACCGCGAAGAAGGGGCTCGCCGCCGCCCAACGCTCGAGCCGCCCCTGCTCCTCCTCCGTGAAGGGCGTGCGCTTGACGAGCATGGCCGTGAAGATCCCGTTGCGCTGCGTCAGCATCACGATGTGGTCGGCGGGGCGCGCGGCGCCGGCGCGGCGGAGGGCGCCCACGGCCGTGGTCAGGGCGCGCAGCATCTCCCGCGGCAGCGGGAACTCCAGCCGCATGACGTTCAGGATGCCGGCGGGCGAGAGACGCGACAGGTAGAGGTCGAAGGCCTCGGAGGTGTAGAGGTAGTTCTCCGAGAACACGTGGGCAGCGGCGGCGGTGCCGCTGTACGAGTCCACACCGGAGAGCTGGATGACGTCGTACGCTCCCGGGGTGGTGGCCAGGTAGTGCCGTCCCTCGGCCTGCACCAGGTGGACACGCGGGTCATCGACCCACGGCCGGAAGTAATCCCTGTAGGTCCGCGTGAGAATGTCGATGGTTGCCCCGTTGATCTCCACGCCGGTGATCTCGCGCGCCCCCGCGTGGAGGGCGGTCAGGACGTCGAACCCGCCGCCCACGCCGATCACGAGCGCCCGGGGGGCAGGCACCGAGGTGGCCTGGTAGGCCGCGGCGTAGATCGTCTCCTCGATCCCCGTCAAGGATTCGCGGGTGCCGTCGTACTGCACGGCGTAGGTGAAGGCGTAGTTGTTCTGCGTGAGCAGCCGGCGGAAGCGCTCGTGGAAGGCGGCGTTGCCGCCGATGAGGGACGGGAACCGGCCCGAATCCAGGTCCCGGGCGGTGATGCGCGAGACCTCGATGCGCGCCACCGGGTCCCAGGCCACGTGCTCGAGGTTGCCCGCGGCGCGGGCCGCGGCCAGCATCGACTGCGCGGGGTAGCGCATGTCGAAGACGGATGACGCGCGCGCCCA
>DAINRN010000611.1:1957-2364 GCA_036741815.1 Acidobacteriota bacterium | reverse complement strand
GCGCCCGCGGCGCGCGCGTGGGACGAGCAGCGTGCCTGGCCTGCGTGGCGGCGACGGCGGCCGGGTTCCTCGGCCACCTGGCGGGCCTGCCCTGGTTCGTCAGGCACGGCCGGGGGCTCGACGAGGCCCGCGCGGCATGGCGCGAGGTCCCGTTCCCCGCGGGCGCGCGGATCGTGCTCATGGGCAACCTGTGGGCCGTGTCGGAGGATTACGGGCGCATGGAGCTGCTCTCGCTCGGGGCCCTGGGCGAGGCCATGCGCCGCCGGCCCGTGCCCGTGCTCGCGCTCGGACAGCGGCCCGAGCACCGCGGCACGCCACCGCCCTTGTCGGGCTTCGTGTTGCTGCGCGGCGCCTTCAACCCCGGCCTTCGGCCGCCGTGGCCGCTGAACTACTTCGTCGAGGAGGAC
>DAINRN010000611.1:0-1947 GCA_036741815.1 Acidobacteriota bacterium | reverse complement strand
ACTCGTTCGCCGTCTACGTCCCGTCCCCGTCCCGCGGCGCCGGCGTGCCGTGACCATCACGGGCGGGCGGCCGTGCTGAACGTCCTGGGCGCGACGTGCTTCCTCGGCTTCCTGGCCGCGGCGCTGCTCGTCCGCCTCTCGGAGCGGGGCGTGATCGGCCCGCGGCGCCGCTTCGTCAACCTGTTCCTCGCCTACGCGATCGCGGCCAGCTTCGCCGCCGGGCTCTCGCAGAAGGACGCGTGGCCCTTCGCCAAGTGGCCCATGGCCGGAGGGCGGGCGGCGGCCGAGGGCAGCAACGTTCGCATCGTGGCCGTGGACGAAGAGGGCGTCGAGCGCGGCATCGACTACCGCGCCTGGCAGCCGATGGCCTTCGACGAGCTGGTGCCCTGGATGCACCGCACGTTCGAGCGCCTGCCGCGCGCGGCGCAGGACCGGGTGGCCGCCCATCTGCTGGCGCGCGCGGAGTCGGCGCGAGCGAAGGCCCGCGCGGGCGGGGGCGCCGGCTACCTGGACCGTTACCTCGGCCCGCTGGCCGCGCCCGAGTTCGACCTCCACCCGCGGCCCTGGTCAAAGCCGCAGGCCGTCCCCCCGCGCCGCTTCGTATCGCTGCGCGTGTACCGCGAGACCTGGAACCAGGAGGAGCGACGCCGCGACCCGTCGCGGGTGACGCGCGCGCTCCTCTACGAGTCCCCGCGGTGAGGGTCCTGGCGCGGGCGCGCGCGGCGTGGGACCGCTTCTGGTTCGCCCCCGAATCGGCGCGCAACCTGGCCGCGGCCCGGATCCTCCTCTCCGCCCAGGCGCTGTGGATCCTCCTGTCGCGCGACATCCCCGCCCTGTCCGCCCTCCCCGCGGAGTTCTGGACGGACGTCCCCATGAGCGCGCGCTGGCGGTTCCTGATCTGGGAGGGCCACGCCGGCCTCGAGCGCGCGCTGCAGGCCGCGGCCCTGGTGGTCCTCGTGGGGGCCCTGCTCGGTGTGTGGGCGCGGGCCTGCTGCCTGATGGCCGCGCTGCTGCTCTATCACCTGGCCCCGCTGGAGACGCTCTTCTTCACCCCCAGCCCCTGGGCCAAGGGGCTCACGCTGCCGGTGCTGGGCCTGCTGACGCTCTCGCTCTCGCCCTGCGCAGACGCCTTGCGCATCGGGGGCGGGAAGACCGCCGCCGGGGGAGGGCCGGAGCACGGATGGCCGCTCCGCCTGGCGCAGTTCTTCGTCTGTCAGCCGTACCTGTTCAGCGGGATCGCGAAGCTCGAGTCCGCGGGGCTCGGCTGGGCCTCGGCGGCTAACATCCGCGCCTGGCTTCTCCTCGCGAACCAGGACGACCAGCTCGCGGTCTTCCGCTCGCCGGGTCTATGGCTGGCCGATCACCCGGCGCTGTGCGCGGCCATGGGTGCCGCGGGACTGGCCATGGACCTGGGCTTCATCCTGGTGCTGTTCTCCCGGCGTTCGCGGTGGGTGCTGGTGCCCGCGGCCGCGCTGTTCCACGCCGCCATCCTGGTCACGCAGAACTACGCGTTCCTGTCCGCTCCCCTGTTGCTGATCTTCGTGGACTGGGGCCCGCGGGACCGCGCCAGGCGCCCGTCAGCCGACGGGTGGCCCACCATACGCGGGTAGCCAGGCTCGCGGCCTGGAGCTCCACCACCCCGTCGCGGCAGTGCAGCCGGAAGCCTCCGGGGACACGCTCCATCCGTCCGGGCGTGCCCGAGGGCGCCTGCAGGCGGAAGCCCCGCGCGCCACCGTGGACGACCAGACGGCCGCGCGCGTCGGCCAGCAGGGGGCCGCGTACATGGACGCCGCGCAGGAAGTGCCATACCCGCTCCGCACCCCAGCGCTCGAAGTCGATGCGCCACACGCCGCGCGCGGGGACCGGATCGCGCATCGCCCGGGCCGGATCCTGGGAGACGCGGGGCGCGGCTCCCGCCTCCACCGCCTGGACCGCCCGCGCCAGGAG
>DAINRN010000610.1:457-2371 GCA_036741815.1 Acidobacteriota bacterium | reverse complement strand
GCTCGTCGGCCAGGCGGATGAGGGCCTCCTTCGAGGAGGCCTCGCCGGGATAGGTGGCCACGCCCAGGGACAGCCCCACCCGGGCGTTGATCCCCTCCTCCTGCAGGAAGGTGTGCTCCTCGATGAGCCGGCGCAGCTTCTCGCCCAGGATGCACGCCGCCGGCCCGTCCGTCTGGGGCAGGATCACCACGAACTCGTCGCCCCCGTAGCGCGCGGGGTAGTCCGTCTCGCGCACGGCGGAGCGGAGCAGGAAGCCGACCTCGCGCAGCATGCGGCTCCCCCGCAGGTGGCCGTAGCGGTCGTTGATCGGCTTGAAGCGATCGAGGTCGGCGAAGATCAGGGTCAGCACCGAGCGATAGCGGTCCACCAGCTTCAGCTCGCGGTCGATGATCTGGTTGATGAACCGGTGGTTGTAGAGCGGAGTCACCTCGTCGGTGATGGACAGCTCCCGCGTCTTCTGGAAGAGCCGGACGTTCTCCAGGGCCAGGGCCACGGAGTCGGCCAGGGGCTCCATGCGCGCGAGCGTGGACTCGTCGTAGGCGCCGTCCGACCTCGAGCCCAGGGCCAGCACGCCGATGCCGCGGCCCCGCGAGTTCAGCGGCATGAGGACGTAGGAGCGGATGCCCTCCTCCAGGAGGCGCATGTCCTCCACAAAACGGTGGTTGTGGAGCAGGTCGCGCTGGATGACGGGCCGGTCGTCGAGCACCACCGCGCCCGGTCCGCTCCCCACCACCGGCAGCATGGATCCCAGGCCCCACGCCGCCCCGTCCGGATAGCCGGCGATCTCGATGTAGTCGCCCGAGTCGTTGAGGAAGCCGCAGGCCAGGCGGTCGAAGGGCTCGTAGGCGGCGATCTGCCGGGCGAAGGCGGGGATTACGGTCTTGAGGTCCGAGCTCGAGGTCAGCGATCCCGCGATGCGGTGCAGGACCTCCGCGCGCGCGGAGGAGACCCGCAGCTCGGCGTAGCGCCGCGCGTTCTCCAGGCCCGTGCCGATCTGCTTGCCCACGGCGTCGAGGAGTTCCGTGGCGGGCGCCGCGGTCCGCCCCCCGGGGTCGTGGAGGGTCAGGATCCCCAGGCGGCGGCGCTTGGTGGCCAGGGGGGCGCCCGCGATCCAGCTGCCGTCGGGACGGACCCAGATCCCGGGCCGCTCGTCCTGCAGCATGGAGCGGGCCAGCTCCAGGGCCGCGGGCCGGTCCACCCCCGGCAGCCGCCACTCGGTGGCGGACAGGAGCGACCCGTCCGGCTGCAGCAGGAACGTCGCCCCTCCCGCAACCCCCAGCGACTCCACCAGGTGCTCCAGGCTCGACCGGAGGAAGCCCTCCTCTCCGCCCTCCACGCTCAGGTCGTCGGCCAGGGCGACGAGGGCCCGGATGGTGCGGTCCTGCGCGGAGTGTTCCGCGGCCACGGCGGCGGTCGGGGGCTCGCTCGGCTTCTGCATCGGGGTCGGCGCCCATTCTGAAGGGATCGAGGGCCCAAGTCCATTGACGCTCCCGCCCGTGGCTCGCGGCGGGAGCTAACGCTGGAAGGCGTACGACATCTTCAGGAACAGCTGCCGGTCCTCGCGCTCCAGGTGGTCGGTCTCTTCCAGGAAGGTGCGGTTGTCGCCGTAGCCGATGAAGAGCACGGTTTGCCAGTTCAGCTTGTAGGCGAACAGGGCCGAGGCCCCGAACGACGCCTCCTTCCGGTCCACCGCGTCGACGTACAGGGACGGGTCCCGGACGGTCTGGACGTACTGGGCGATGGCCCGCACGAACATGCGGGAGGTGAAGGTGTAGGTCGCCCGCAGCCGGTCCACCCGGGCGGTGAAGAGCCGGGCCGTGCCGGACCCGGCGTCCACGTCCAGCCAGCGGCGGCTGTCGTTCAGGTGAAGCTCCAGGTGGTCCGTGGGCCGCAGGGTCGTGCGCAGCACGATGG
>DAINRN010000610.1:0-447 GCA_036741815.1 Acidobacteriota bacterium | reverse complement strand
TGCCAGGTTTTGTGGACAACCCCTATGCGTGTATGGCCCGGGCGGGCGTTGTCGAAGTCCACCTCCTGGCCCACCGTGCCCTCCAGCTCGATGCGCGAGACCTTCTGTGACGGGCTGACGAAGACGGTGTACACGAGCTGTTGCCGGGGCAGGGTCACATCGCCCGCGCGGACGCGGTCGAAGGCCCAGCGCAGGCGGACGAAGGAGTTCCAGCGCCCGTCGAGGCCGATGCCGGGCGAGAACTGCCGGAAGATCAGGTCCCCGTCGCGCTCGGCGGAGTAGTCGAAGATCAGGTAGGAGCGCAGGCGGCGCACCGCGCCCGCGTTCGGCCTCACGGTGAACCCCGTCTCGGCGTACCCGCGACGGTACCCCACCTGGGGGACGAAGCCACTGTCCGCGCGGAATCCGTCGCCGGCGTCGGTGTACTGGCCGACCATGACGTAGCGG
>DAINRN010000609.1:0-2372 GCA_036741815.1 Acidobacteriota bacterium | reverse complement strand
AGATGGCGCGCGTCCTGCGGCCCGGCGGGCTGATGCTCCTTCGCGTGCCGGCCCTGCGGGCGCTGTGGGGCGCGCACGACGAGGCCGTCCACTCCCGGCACCGCTACCGCCGTGGCGAGGTGAAGCGCCTCCTCGAAGATGCGGGCCTGCAGGTCGTGCGCGCGACCTACGCCAACACCGTTCTGCTGCCCCTGGTGGCGGCGCGGCGGGGCCTGGACCGTCTCACGGGCCGCCACGGCTCGGACGTGGGCCTCCTGCCCCGCCCGCTGGAATGGGCCTTCCGCTCCGTCCTGGAGGCGGAGGCGCGGGTGGTGAAGCGGCTATCGCTGCCCCTGGGCACGAGCGTCTTCGCCCTGGCCCGGAAGCCGGGGTAAGGCGCGCCTCCGGTTACAATCCGCTCGTGAGCGAGGAGGATCGCGCCGCGGGCGAGCGCGAGCGCATCGCCGACGAGCTGCGGCGCATCCGCGAGGCGGCGCGCGAAGGCGCGCACGGCGAGCCCCGGCCGCCCCGCCTCCCGGACCCCGTCCCGGCCCGCACCCCCGAGGCGGTGCGCATGGAGAGCCCGGCCCCGCCGTCACCGGCGCCGCCGCGGCCCGACAACGCGGGCGTCAACGCCTCGTGGAGGATCCGGGACGCGCCCGCCGCCGGCGGCCTGAGGGGACGCCTCGCGCGCGCCGTGCGCGCGCTGCTCGGACCGACCCTCGAGGCGCAGGAGACCTTCAACTCCAGGCAGGTGCAGCTCGACAACGAGCTCCTGGCCTACATCGACGCGCGCCTCCAGGCCACGCACCGGCACTACGACGACGTGCTCGGGATCCACGGCCGCCATATGGGAGAGATCGACGAGCGCCACCTGATCCTCCAGGAGGAGCTGGTGGCCCACGTGCACGACCTGGTGCGGCGCGTGGACCTGGTGCTCGCGGAGGGCGAGCGCGGGCGGCTGGGGCTGGAGTTCGCGCTCAAGGACCTGAGGGCGCGGGTGGAGCGGGTCGAGGAGAAGCTGCGCGCGGCCGCGGAGGCACGGACCGGGCGCGGATGAAGACGGTCCTCGTGTGCGCGGCCCAGGCGCCGTTCATCGTGGGCGGGGCCGAGATCCTGGTCTCCGAGCTCAAGCAGAACCTGGAGCGGCGCGGGTTCCGGGTGGACGTGGCCGCGGTCCCCTTCAAGTGGTATCCGGTCTCGGAGATCGTGCGCCAGGCCCTGGCCTGGCGGCTCCTGGACGTGACCGAGAGCAACGGCACGCCCATCGACCTCGTCATCCCCACCAAGTTCCCGACCTACCTCGTGCGCCATCCGCGCAAGGTGGCCTGGCTCTTCCACCAGCATCGCGAGGCCTACGACCTCTACGGGACGCCCTACTGCTCGTTCACGGACAGCCCCGAGGACCGCCAGGTGCGCGAGTCGATCCACACCATGGACGGCGCGGCGCTCGCGGAGTGCCGCTCCATCTTCACGATCTCGCGCAACGTGGCGGAGCGGCTCTCGCGGTACAACGGCCTCCCCGGGACCGCGCTCTATCCCCCGCCCCACCACCTGGGCCGGTACCGCGCCGACTCCTTCGGCGACTACCTCTTCTACGCGGGACGCCTGGACCGCCTGAAGCGGCTCGACCTGGCGGTGGACGCCATGAAGCGCGTGCGCAGCGGGGCGCGGCTCAAGATCGCGGGGGCGGGGCCGCTCGCCGAGGAGCTCCGCAAGCAGATCGAGGGGCTCGGGGTGCAGGATCGCGTCGAGCTCCTGGGCTTCGTCTCCGCCGCCGACCTCGTGGACCTCTACGCTGGCTGCCGCGCCGCGTACTACGCGCCGCTGAACGAGGACTACGGCTACGTGACCGTGGAGGCCTACCTGTCCAGCAAGCCCGTCCTCACCACCACCGACGCCGGCGGTCCCCTCGAGTTCGTGACGGACGGGGAGAGCGGACTGGTCGCGGATCCCACCGCCGAGGCCATCGCCGACGCGATCGACCGTCTCTGGGAGCTGCCGCCGGCCCGTCTGCAGGAGATGGGCGAGGCGGGGCGGCGGCGGGTGGAGGACATCAACTGGGACCGGGTCATCGACCTGCTGACGGAGGGGCTTTCGTGAGGATCGCGGTCTGGAGCCCGCGCCCGCCCTCTCCCTCGGGAATCGCGGACTACGTGGCCGAGTCGCTGCCGCACCTGGCGCGGGGGGCGCGGGTGGAGCTCATCACCGAGGACGCGGCGGAGAGCGGCGCGGACCTGGACGTCTACCACATCGGCAACTCCGCGGCCCACGCCTTCGTCTACCGCGCCGCCCTGCGCAGGCCCGGGGTGGTCGTCCTCCACGACTGGAGCCTCCACCACCTGGTGCTCGGCGAGACGGTGGAGAAGGGCGACACCGCCGGCTATCTGCGC
>DAINRN010000608.1:1130-2377 GCA_036741815.1 Acidobacteriota bacterium | reverse complement strand
CCGCAGGACCCGGCGAGCCGGGTGCAGAGGAACGGTGAGCGCTTTCCGGGCACGGCCACCGTGGATGCCCGCCTCTCCAGGACGTTCGTGCTCCCGAGGAGCAGCTCCCTCGAGCTGCTGGTGGAGGCGTTCAACCTCTTCGACCGCGTCAACTCCAGCGAGGTCAACAACGTCTTCGGCCCGGGGGCGTTCCCGGACCAGCCGCAGCGCGACTCCGCCGGCCGGGTGACGTACGGCCGCTTCACGAAGGCATACCCTCCCCGCCAGGTGCAGATCGCCGTTCGGCTGGGCTTCTGAAGCGATGACTCTCCAGAACCCGATCACCCAGGTCCTGCTTCCCCTCGCGGTGGTCGTGATGATGTTCGACCTGGGCACGACCCTCTCCCTCGATGACCTCCGGCGGGTGCTCGGCCGTCCGCGGGGCGTCTTTCTGGGCGTCCTGACCCATGCCCTGCTCCTGCCCCTGGTGGCCTTCGCGATCGCCCTCGCCCTGCAACTGCCGTGGGCCCTGGCCGTCGGCCTCGTCCTGATCGCCTCGTGCCCGGCCAGCGCCCTGGCCAACCTGTTCACCCACCTCGCCCGCGGCGACACCATGCTTTCGGTTTGCCTGACCGCCGCGGCGAGCTTCACGAGCGTGATCACGGTGCCCCTCTTCGTGAATACCGCGCTGCATCTGTTTCCCTCGGGCCACTCGGGCGTCCGCCTGCCCACCCTGACCTCGGCCGTCTGGCTCTTCCTCGTCTCGACCCTGCCCGTGGTCGCGGGCATGGTCCTGCGATGGCGGCGGCCCGCCGCGGCCCGCGCGGTGGAGGCACGCATGGGAGTCTTCAGCCTCATGGTGATCGTCGCGATCATCGCCGCCGCGATCTGGAGCGAGAAGGACAACGTGCTGCCGGCCCTGGCCCGGGCGGGCGGCCCGGCGCTCCTCCTCAACACCGTGGCCATATCCCTCGCCGCGGGCGCCGCCACGCTCGCGGGCCTCGACCGCCGGCAGCGCATCGCGGTGGCTCTCGAATGCGGCCTGCAGAACTTCGCGATGGCCGCGTTCGTCGCCCTCACCCTCCTGAAGGACCCTTCCCTCCTCCTGCCCCCGCTGGCCTACGCGCTGATCTGCTACCCGTCCGCCGGCATCGTCATCCTCCTCGGCCGGAGGTGGGCGGCGGCGCGCGGAGCCGAGGCCGTTCAGGCGGAAGCCTGACCAGCGCCGGTGGCGCGCCGCGAGCGGTCAGCCCAGCTTGAGGCCCGCC
>DAINRN010000608.1:0-1120 GCA_036741815.1 Acidobacteriota bacterium | reverse complement strand
GATGCGGCCCATTGCCTCGGGGTGCTTCACGTAGTAGCCGAGCAGGGTCCGCCCGCGCTTCGCGAAGTCGGGCTTCTGCCGCAGGAGATCGGCCGCCTCCACCGCCGCCTCCGCCGATCGGCCCAGCAGACCGAGGCCGCTGGCGCGCATGACCGACCGCCAGAAGAAGGTCGGGTCGCGGTACTCGAGGGCGATCTGGTAGGCGCGCTGGACGTCGACGCGCCGCAGGTGGTCGTACCAGAGCCCCAGCAGAGCCTGCGGCAGGCAGTAGGGATTGCGCTCCAGCGCCGTCCGGATGAGCGCGGCACCCCGGTCGGCGTCGCCCAGCATGGAGAGCAGGAATCCGATGATCTCCAGGTAGACAAGGGAGTCCGCGCTCAAGCGCAGGGCCTGCTCCAGCTCGTCCCGGGCGGAGGGCAGCTCGCCTTTCACCAGCAGGGCCGAGGCCAGGACGCAGCGCGCACGCCGGCTCGTGGGCTCCACGCGCACGCCGTAGTGGGCATAGGTGATCGCCTCGTCGATCGGCGTGGGTATCGAGGTCAGCTCGAAGGTGTAGTTGGCGAGGGTCAGGCGGGCGAGCCGGGTCCAGGCCACGCCACACTCCGGGTCCGCCTTCACCACTCTATGCAGCGCCTCCAGGGCCGGCGCGAGGCTCTGCGGGTCCCGGGCGAGGAAGAACTCGTACGAAAGCATGATCGCGCCGTAGGGCGTGATTGCGGCGGGCTTCTTCTTCCTGGCCTCGGCCGCGAGGAGCTGGACGACGACTCCCTCCTCGGCCCCCACGCGGGCGGCGATGACCCGCGCGATGTCGTCCAGCGAGCCGCTCCACCGGCCGGACCGGGGCGCGGTGTGGTACTCGTCTCCCCACACCTGCTCGCCCGTGGCGTGGTCCACGAGCCGCGCGGTCACGCGCAGGTCGCCGTTCTCCTCCTTCAGGCGTCCCTCGATGGAGAAACGCGCGCGGGCGGGGCGGGAGCGCTCCTGCGCGTCCAGCTCGCGTTGGAGCAGCGCGCGCACGTCGCGGTAGCGTCCCAGCTCCAGGACGAGCTCCTCTTTCAGAAGCGTGGCCGCCTCGCCGAGCGTCGTTGCGGCGCCGGTCTCGAACACGGTCACGAGGACC
>DAINRN010000607.1:0-2391 GCA_036741815.1 Acidobacteriota bacterium | reverse complement strand
CGGCCTGCCGAAGATCAAGAAGGCGATGGTCGACAAGCACGTCAAGCTGATCGCCGAGGCGGCGAAGAAGAAGGTCCAGCTGCTGTGCCTGCAGGAGATCTTCTACGGCCCCTACTTCTGCGCCGAGCAGGAGACGCGCTGGTACCACCTGACCGAGCGCGTGCCCGACGGGCCCACCGTCACGCTGATGCGCAAGCTCGCGAAGAAGCACAAGATGGTGATCGTCGTCCCGATCTACGAGGAGGACCAGCCCGGGGTCTACTACAACACCGCGGCCGTGATCGACGCCGACGGCCGCTACCTCGGCAAGTACCGCAAGACCCACATCCCGCACTGCAAGCCGGGCTTCTGGGAGAAGTTCTACTTCCGGCCGGGCAACCTGGGCTACCCCGTCTTCGAGACGGCCTTCGCGAAGGTCGGCGTCTACATCTGCTATGACCGCCACTTCCCCGAAGGAGCGCGCGCCCTGGGCCTGAACGGGGCGGAGATCGTCTTCAACCCGTCGGCGACGGTCGCGGGGCTGTCCGAGTATCTGTGGAAGCTCGAGCAGCCCGCGCACGCCGTGGCCAACGGCTACTTCATCGGGGCCATCAACCGCGTGGGCTGGGAGAAGCCGTGGAAGATCGGCGAGTTCTACGGCCAGAGCTACTTCTGCGACCCGCGCGGCAAGTTCCTGGCCGAGGGCCCGCGCGACAAGGACGCGGTGGTGGCCGCGGACCTGAACCTCGACCTGATCGAGGAGGTCCGGTCGGTCTGGCAGTTCTACCGCGACCGCCGGCCCGACGCCTACGGGCCGCTGGTGGCGCCGTGACCGCCGCGGTCCCGGGCCCGTCGCAGGCCTCGGAGCGCGGGGGGGAATCCGCCAGGCGCTACCGCAATTTCGTCGGCGGCGAGTGGGTAGGGTCGCAGTCGGACCGGACCGTCGCCAACGTCAACCCCGCCGACACCCGCGAGGTCCTCGGCCACATGCCGCTCTCGTCTGCCGAGGAAACGCGGCGCGCAGTGGAGGCCGCGCACGCCGCCTATCCCGCCTGGCGCGACACGCCCGCGCCCGTGCGCGGCCAGATCCTGTACCGCGCGCAGGCCCTCATGGACAAGGAGAAGGAGGACCTGGCGCGCCTCCTGACCCGCGAGGAAGGCAAGACGGTCAAGGAGTCGCTGGGCGAGATCCAGCGCACGATCAACATCCTCGAGTACATCGCGGCGGAAGGCCGCCGCATGGGCGGGCAGACGGTCCCCTCCGAGCTCCGGAGCAACTTCTGCTACACGATCCGCCAGCCGCTGGGGGTCGTGGCCTGCATCACGCCCTGGAACTTCCCCGTGGCCATCCCGGTCTGGAAGATCGCGCCCGCGCTCGTCAGCGGCAACACCGTCGTCTTCAAGCCCGCCACCCTCACTCCGGAGACCGGCGCCGCCGTGGTCTCGATCTTCGAGCGGGCCGGCGTCCCAAAGGGCGTCCTCAACATGGTCCTGGGCTCCGGCGGGACCGTGGGCAACGCGCTGCTCGAGCACGAGGCGGTACGCGCGGTCTCCTTCACCGGCAGCAACGACGTGGGCAGCGGGATCTACGCCCACGCGGCGAAGAGGATGATCCGCGCGCAGTGCGAGATGGGCGGCAAGAACCCCGTGGTGGTCCTGGCGGACGCCGACATGGACCTCGCGGTCGAGGCCACGGCCCAGGGGGCCTTCGGGTCCACGGGCCAGCGCTGCACGGCCACCTCGCGCGTGATCGTGGAGGACGCCATCGCCGACCGGTTCGTCGAGCAGCTGGCTGCCCGCTCGGCAAAGGTGAAGATCGGCAACGGCCTGGAGGCCGGCGTGGACATGGGGCCCGCCGTGGACCCGTCCCAGCTCAAGACCGACGTGGACTACATCGGGATCGGCCAGCAGGAAGGCGCGAAGCTGGTGCGGGGCGGCCGCCAGCTCAAGGACGGCGCCCTGGCCCACGGGCATTTCGTCGAAGCCACCGTCTTCGACCACGTGAAGGGCTCGATGCGCATCGCCCAGGAAGAGATCTTCGGCCCCGTGGTGTCCGTGATCCGCGTGCGCGGCTTCGAGGAGGCCCTCGAGGCTGCGAACGACGTCCGCTACGGCCTGTCCTCGTCGATCTTCACGACCGACGTGGCCCGGGTGTTCCACTTCGTGGACGGGATCGAGGCCGGCATCGTCCACATCAACAGCGGCACCCCGGGCGGCGAGGCGCAGCTGCCCTTCGGCGGGACCAAGGCCACGGGCGTCGGCCCGCGCGAGCAGGGCCCCACCGCCATCGAGTTCTTCACCGAGCTCAAGACCGTGTACGTGGACTACACGGGCCAGTCGAGGAAGACCAGCATCTACTAGTGTCCTGACCCAGAGATTCGCTGACAAAAGCGCTCGATAGAAGCGAGGATG
>DAINRN010000606.1:0-2406 GCA_036741815.1 Acidobacteriota bacterium | reverse complement strand
GACCACCAGCGCCCGTGCGGCGCTGAAGCTCGACACCGCCGGCATCAAGGGCGTGCGCCCACTCCTCGGCGGGTTCGCGAAGTGGCAGGCGGACGGTAACCCCGTCGCCAAGGGCGAGTCCCCCCGCTAGCGGGTATACGCTCCGATCTTCGTCCCGCCAAAGGGTCACCCGGCGAAGCTGTGCTTGAATGGGGATGGAGCCTCCGGGCTCCGTCGGAGTGAACCCATGACCGGAACCTGGCTGCTCGTCCTGGCCCTCGCCGTGCCCCCCGCCGCCACCGCGGACGACAAGCCGACGCACGAGATGACCGACGCGGAGAAGGCCGAGCAGAAGGCGGCCAAGAAGCGGGCCCACGAGGCGGCCGAGGAGGCGGAGGAGTTGGCCGAGGAGACCGCGGAGTTCGCGGAGAAGCTGGCCAAGCGCATCGAGAAGGGCAACGAGCAGCGCCGCAAGGACACCGAGGAGGCCATCAAGGACTTCAACGACCGCGTGAAGGATTACCTGAAGCTGCACAAGAAGGCGGCGGAGACCCTTCCGAAGCTCACGGGCGAGGAGGACCCCGCCACCGTGGCCGCCCACCGCGTGGCCCTGGCCCGGGCCATCCGGACCCGCCGGCGCGCGGCCCGCCGCGGCGAGGTCTTCGACGCCCAGGTAGTGCCCACGATCGTGGAGCGGGTGCGCGGGGAACTGGAGGGGGCCGAGGCCCGGCCGGCGCGCAAGGTGATCCGCGAGGGCAACCCGAAGTTCGACCCCGAGGGCACCGTGCCCGTTCTCGTCGCGGTCAACGCCGCCTACCCGCTGGGGGCGCCGGTCTCCACGGTGCCGGCCAGCGTGCTGCTGGTGCTGCCGCCCCTGCCCGCGAACATCCTCGAGTACCGCTTCGTCGGGCGCGACCTCATCCTCATCGACACCGAGGCCAACCTGATCGTGGACTACATACTGGGGGCGGCCCCGCCGCTGCCGGCACGATGACCGCCATGCGCCGCGCCCGCTCCGCCGCCCTGCTCTTCGCCCTGCTCGCGGGCCCGTCGGCCCTCGCCCAGACCATCACCCTGCCCAACAAGGACTCGGGGGTGCGCTTCCTGGTCATGGGCGACACCGGCCGCGGAGACTCCGGCCAGTACGAGACGGCCCGCATGATGGCCACCGTCCACGGCATGTTCCCCTTCACCTTCGTGGTCATGGTGGGCGACAACATGTACGGCGCGGACACGCCCGGGGACTACGTAAAGAAGTTCGAGACGCCGTACAAGCCGCTCATGGACAAGGGCGTCAAGTTCTACGCGGCACTCGGGAACCACGACAACCCCAACCAGCGCTTCTACAAGCAGTTCAACATGAACGGCGAGCGCTTCTACACGTTCCGCGGGTCGGCGGGCGGCCTGGCCAAGCTCACCGAGGGCGGCGTCCGCTTCTTCGCCATCGACAGCAACTACCTGGACAAGTCGGAGCTGGACTGGCTGTCCAAGGAGCTGGCGGCCTCGGGATCGGATTGGAAGATCTGCTTCTTCCACCATCCCCTCTACTCGTCCGGCAAGACCCACGGGTCGGCGCTGGAGACGCGGGCCGTGCTCGAGCCCCTCTTCCTGAAGGACAACGTCAGCGTGGTCCTGGCCGGCCACGACCACTTCTACGAGCGGATCAAGCCGCAGAAGGGGATCCTGCACTTCGTGGTGGGCGCCGGAGGATCGCTGCGGCGCGGGGACATCCGCAGGACGGACATGACGGACAAGGGCTTCGACCAGGACTACAGCTTCATGATCGTGGAGATCGACGGCGACGACATGTACTTCCAGGCCATCAGCCGCAAGGGGGAGACGGTGGACTCGGGAGTGTTCAAGCGCCCCGCGGCGGCGGGGACGGCCGTGGTCGCGTCCCCGACTCCCGGCCCGCCGCCGAGGTCGGACGACGAGCCGTCGGCTTCACCGGCGCCCGTGGCCGCCGCTCCCTCACCGTCACCGTCCCCGGTGGTGGCCGCGCCCTCGCCTTCGCCCACACCCGCGCCGGCGAAGGCGAAGTCCAAGACGAAAAAGAAGAAGCCGGCGAAGAAGGCCTAGCCCTCGCCGGGAAGGACCAGGCTCGAGTCCCCGAACTCGTGGTGGGGGCCCGCGCGCTCCGCTCGACGGCCGGACCTCAGGAGCGCGAGAGCCGCTCGGCCTCCGCGCAGGCCCGCGCGTGCCCCAGGCCGCAGGCCTTGCGGTAGAGGGTCAAGGCGGCGGCGCTGTCCTTCGCGACGCCCTTGCCGGCCTCGTAGAGCTGGCCCAGGTTCAGGCAGCCCTTGGGCTCCGCGCCGTCGCAGGCGCTCTGGAAGAGCTCCGCGGCGCGCGCCGGGTCTTCGGGGACGCCGGCGCCGTTCAGGCTCATGACCCCGAGGTCCAGGCAACCCACCGCGTCGCCGCCCTCAA
>DAINRN010000605.1:1450-2406 GCA_036741815.1 Acidobacteriota bacterium | reverse complement strand
CCCGCGTTGGCCAGGGCGTCGCCGAGCTGGACCTCCAGCGTCGCCAACGCGGGTCGCGGGGCGGAGGCGGCCCAGGCCTACCTCTCGGCATCGAAGGAGGCCGGCCCCGCCCTCGCCATCGACCTTCACCGGCGGGCGGCGCAGCAGCTCTTCATCAGCGGCCACTTCGAGGACGGGGGCCGGGCCCTCAACACCGTGCTCGCGAAGCTGGGGATGGAGCTGCCGGAGACCCCGCGAAAGGCGCTTCTTTCGCTCCTCCTCCGGCGCGCCCAGATCCGTCTTCGTGGCCTGCGGTTCCGGGAGCGCGACGAGACCCAGATTCCCGCCCAGGACCTCCTCCGTATCGACACCTGTTGGGCCGTGGGCGTGGGGATGGCGATGGTGGACATGGTCCGCGGCGCGGACTTCCAGGCCCGGCACCTCGTCCTCGCGTTGCGCGCCGGCGAGCCCTATCGGGTGGCGCGGGCCCTGGCCATGGAGGGCGCCTACGTGGCCCTGGGCGGCAACCGCAGCCGAGCGCGCGCCCAGCGGCTGCTGGACACCTCCCTTACCCTGGCAGAGCGTGTGAACCAACCCTACGCCATCGGCCTGGCCACGGTGACGGCGGCCAACGCCGCGTGGCTGGACGGGCGCTGGCGGGAGGCGCTCGGACTCTGCGAGAAAGCGGAGCTGATCCTCCGGGAGCGCTGCACCGGCGCCGACTGGGAGATCCTGATCGCCCAGCTGTTCGGTCTCGCGTCGATGTTCTTCCTGGGGGAGATCACCGCGCTCTCGCGGCGGCTGCCGTCGCTGCTGGAGGAGGCGGAAGGCCGCGGCAACCTGCTCCGGGCCACCTTCCTGCGCATCGGCTTCTGCTCCCACGTGGCCTGGCTGGCCGCGGACGATCCCGACACGGCGCGGCGAGAGCTGGAGGCGGGCGTGGCCGGTTGGAGGGAGCCGCGGCTCGACTATCGCCA
>DAINRN010000605.1:0-1440 GCA_036741815.1 Acidobacteriota bacterium | reverse complement strand
GGGTGCGCAGCGCGCGCACTGACATCGCCCTCTATTGCGGGGAGGTCCCCGCCGCCTCGGAGAGACTCGATCCGGGATCGCGCGCGTTCGCACGGATGCTGGACCGGTTCGTCCAGACCGGCTTCATCCGCGGCCTCGATACGCGGGCGCGGAGGCGGCTGGCCGCGGCCGCGCAGACCAGGAGCCCGGCCGAGCAGAACACGCTGCTCCGCGGCGCGGAAGAGCACGCGCGGGCGATCCTGCGCGAGGGGACGCAGTGGGGCGATCCGCTGGCGGCCCTGGTACGCGCCGGCACCGCGGCGACGCGCGGAGAGACCGAGGCCGCGCTGCGCTTCCTCGAGTCGGCCGAAACAGGCTTCACCACCGCGTCCATGGCCCTCCACGCGGCCGCGGCCCGGCGCCGTCGAGGTGAGCTCATGGGCGGCGACGCCGGCCGCGAGCTCGTCGCGGCCGCGGACGCGTGGATGACCGGCCAGAGTATCAAGGCCCCGCCGCGCATGGCCGCGGTGCTGGCGCCCGGACGCTGGCCGTCCTCCTGAGACGAGAGCATCCTCAGAAAGGCAGCGGAGGCGGTGAATACTCGTTGCCGATGGTCAGGAAGATCTGATACGAGACGGACTCCTCGTCGGGACCCCGGTTGCCGACAAGGAGGGTGTAGTACCCCGGCCCCAACTCGGATACGCCCACGAGCTCGGGCTTCGCGCTCGTGCTCTCCGAATACGCGGCGAAGCGACAAGTGCCGTCGTAGCCCTTGATGAACTGTTCCGCCGTGCACGACTCATTTGCGAGGTAGACGTCCACGTTGTCGGTGGTGAGGGTCCAGTCGACGGTGGCGTCGAGCAGACCCAGGGTGGGAAGGCGGAACAGGACCGAAGCGAGCACGTTGGGCGCGAGGCCCGAGAGGCGGCCTTCCGCGATCAGCGTCTTGCCGTATGGCCGCAGCGGCGGCGGCGCGGGGCAGTCCGCAGTCGCGGGGCTCGTCGGACACTTCGCGCCTCCGCAACCTCCCAGCATGAACGCCAGAGCCACCACTCCGGCCAACGCCTGGCTTGTTGGAGTCTCCTTCATCGTTTCCTCCGACGAAGCGAACGAGGGCCGCGGCCCGCGCCGCGGCCCGTGGACCCGCGCCACCGCGCGTGGCGGCGCTCCCGCACGTCACTTCTTCTCGAGGATCTCACCGTAGTTCCGGCAGCCGCCCGCGCAGTCGCGCAGGGTTCCCGTGATCTTGAGCCCGCCGGGCTCCACGATCCCGCTGAATTCGATGCCGAACACCGGCGCCGAGAAGGCGACGTTGCCACCGGAGTCGATGCTGCCGGTGATCTGCACCATCGGATCCGACGGGTCGTAGGAGACGTTCTTGAAGCCCACCACGACGCCGCTCAGGTCCGAGCCGTCCTGCTTCAAGCTGAAGTTCCACGAGCGGGCCAGGCTGCGCCAGCC
>DAINRN010000604.1:0-2410 GCA_036741815.1 Acidobacteriota bacterium | reverse complement strand
GAGCTGATGGGGATCGAACCCATGACCTCGTGAATGCCATTCACGCGCGCTCCCAACTGCGCTACAGCCCCACGGGGAGAACCCAGATGGTACCAAGAAGGGCACGACGGGGTCAACGCTCGACGGTGGCCTCTGTCTCCATCACGAGCCGCGCGTAGGTCGACGTGAGGGCCCGCTCGAAGGCGGCTACGTCCTCGGGCCGCTCGCCCACGAGGGCCACCGTCCGGCCTTCCACTCGCAGGAGGCGGACGACACGGCCCCGGGGGCGGTCGAGGAAGTCGTGGGGGAACCGCACCGAGCCGGGCACAGCGTACAGGGACAGGTGGCGGCCGCGCCCGGCGTAGTAGACGTGTCCAACCTTGCGGTCGATGAGCGGGCAGTAGCGGGCGCCGACCAGCTCCAGCCCCGCGGCTGCGGCGGGCACGGCCGGGAGCTGGGTTCCCTGGCGCGCGAACCACGCCGCCACCTGGTCCGGGTCGTCGCTCCAGACCTGGGCCGGGAGCACATGCTTCGCGAAGCAGTGGTCGTGGTCCATGGCCAGCTCCAGGGCCACGAAGGGCGCGGCGCCCCGGCCCCACAGGAACAGGAAGGCGAGTCCCGCCGCGGTCGCAAGGAGGATCCGCGACGCGCTGAGCGTCCTCGGCCGCAGGCGCCGGCGGACGTCGGCCACGAGGGCGGGCATGGGCTCCGCCGGGGCCAGGGCCCGCAGCCGCTGGCGCAGCGGCCGCTCGAACTCCACCTGCTCGCGGCAGGCCGGGCAGCCGGGGAGGTGCGCCTCGACCGCAGCCCGCGAGGCCTCATCGAGCGCGCCGTCCACGTAGCCGGTGACGAGCTCGGGGTTGCAGGTCACGGCCGGCTCCCGGCGAGGGTCTGGCGGAGGAGGGATCGCCCGCGGTGGATCCGCGACATCACGGTGCCGATGGGGACGGAGAGGATGCGCGCGATCTCCTCGTAGGTGAAGTCCTCGACATCGCGCAGGATCACCGCCGTCCGGAAGGCCTCGGGCAGGGCCTGGAGGGCCCTCTCGATGTCCTCGCCGCCGCGGGCCAGCGCGTCCTGGGGCGCGGGCACCGCCGGGCCGTCGCCCGACAGCTCCACGGTGCTGGGCGACCGCGCGGCGCGGCGGAAGGCGTCGGTGCGGACGCGGTGGAGAATCGTGTACAGCCAGGCCCGGATGTTGGTGCCCGCGGTGTAGCGGTCGAAGGCGCGGTAGGCGCGCAGGAAGGTCTCCTGGACCAGGTCCTCGGCGTCGTGCGCGTTGCGGGTCATCCGGTAGGCGGTCCCGTAGAGGGCCCTCAAGTGAGGGATGGCCTCGGCCTCGAATCGTTCATCGCGGTCCACGACAGGTCGAGGGCATCCCTTCACGTTGAAACGACGCCCCTTTTCCTCCTATTCCACGTTGCGGGCCGGCAAGGGCGGGATTCTGACACGCCCCGGGAAATTTTCGGGCGTTTCGTTGACGGACCCCCCGCCCGGGTCCATCATCGAAGTGTAGAAGGAAGAGTAGGCGGCGGCGTCCGGCGCAACGACCATGAAGTACTTCACCACCCTCGAGGTCGCGCACGAGCTGGACGTCAGCAAGCAGACGCTGCTGAACTGGCTGTACGCCGGGAAGGTCCCCGAGCCGCCCCGCAACCGGAAGGGCTACCGCCTGTGGAGCCCGTCCCGGGTCAGCCTCATCAAGAAGCTCATCGGCGAGGGCCGGCTCCACAAGAGGACGGTGGTGCACCGCGAGGCGTCGAACCGGCCCGAGGTGGTGGGGGAGTTCGCCCGCGAGGTCAACCAGTTCCTGCGCGACGGGAAGATCGACGTGGACTCCTTCCTGAAGGAGCTGGGACGGCTCAACCCAGGTCTGAACCAGCGGCTCGGACCGCGGCGCGCCGCGGCGGTCCGACGCCGGTCGTCGCGGGCTTAACTCTGTACCGGTCTCTGAACCCGCTCTTGTCCCTGGCCGTCCTCTGTCTTTTCGCTTCCGTCCAGCCGGTCACGGCGTCCCCGACCATCCTCATCCGCGGCGGCCGCGTCATCGACGGGAGCGGAGATCCCGCCCGGACCGCCGACGTCAGGCTGGAAGGCGACCGCATCGTCTCGGTGGCGCCGGGGCTCCGGGCCCAGCCCGGCGAGCGGGTCATCGACGCCCACGACAAGGTCGTGGCCCCCGGCTTCATCGACCTGCACAACCACTCGGATCGCCAGCTGTTCGACAAGCTCGACGCGGCCACCCAGACGGCCCAGGGGATCACGACGCTTCTTGTGGGCGTCGACGGGGGAGGGCCCCTGCCCGTCGGCGATTTCCTGGCCCGCCTGGATACGGCCCCGGCCGCGGTCAACGTGGCCACCATGGTCGGTCACGGGAACGTCCGCAAGAAGGTGATGGGCGAGGACTTCAAGCGGCCGGCCCGCCCCGACG
>DAINRN010000603.1:0-2432 GCA_036741815.1 Acidobacteriota bacterium | reverse complement strand
GCGTCCACCCTTCCCACGAACGAGTCCTCGTAACTGACGCCCACTCCCTCCGTGAAGGAGTCGCCGATGAAGACGATGCGCGGCCGGGCCGAGCGCGGCGGCACGTCGCGCACCGCGCGGTCGCGGAAGGCCAGGGAGTTCGTCCGGTAGGGCGACCGCCGCGGTCCCCACACCTCGTCCTCGACGCTCGCGCGCGGCCGCAGGTCGTGGTGGTACAGCTCCGACGGTGTGCGGAGTGCGGTGGCCCCGCCGGGCGGGGGCGGGGGATGGAGGGCACGATAGACGCGGGTGAAGGCGAAGTCCGTGCCCAGCACGGAGAGCACGACCAGGGTGGCGACGGTGGCCCGCGCGTGCCTCTCGAAGACGGATCCGGCCGCGGACGTCAGCGAGCCACCGGCCAGGATCCGCGCTTCAGGCACTCTTCGAAGAAGACAAGCGTGTCGGGGAGGTGGAGCGCCCAGTAGTCCCAGGAGTGGTAGCCGGGGAACTCCTGATAGCGGTGGCGGATGCCGTGCGCGGTGAGGTCGGAGTGGAGCCGCCGGTTGGCCTCGATGAGCGGGTCCTCCGTGCCGCAGTCGAAGCGCAGCGGGGCCAGGGTGGCCCCGTGGCGGATGAGCCACCAGGCGACCGAATGCCTCTCCGTCTGCAGGCCGGACTGCGGATCGTCCGCGAAGCGGCCGCCCTCGGCCAGATGGGTCATGGCCGAGTGGGAGGAGATCCCCAGGACGCGCCGCCCGTACTTGCCCCCCAGGCGCAGAGCCCCGTAGCCACCCATGGAGAGGCCCGCGAGGAAGAGGGGAGGGTCGAAGTCCAGCTCTGGCAGGACGTCCGACACGCAGGACACGACCTCATCCATGATCCAGGTCTCGTAGGCGCCCGCCCGATGGCGCGCAAAGCCCTCGCTGCCGCCCCAGGCGCCATCGGCGGGCATGGCCAGGACCATGGGCCGCATCAGGCCGCGTTCGATGAGCCGCGCGGCGGTGCGGTGCGCGCCGCCGTTGTTCGCCCAGGCCCAGTGGTTGCCGTAGACGCCGTGGAGCAGCAGCACCAGCGGCAGGTCCTGGTGCGTCCCCGGGGGGACGAAGACGGTGACGTGGCCGCGCCCGCCCAGGGCGAGGCTCTCGATGCTCAAGACGCGCAGCGACTCGCGCCGGCGGAGCGAGTCCGCCACTTTGACGCATGAATAACGGCTCATGACCCCGCTGACACGAAACGGCCCACCCTATTCAGACTATACCGAACGCGCGGTGACTCACACCGCAGGCGGGCACTCTGACACAATGGCCCCGAGCCGCCCCGCACGGAACAACGCCGTTGGGCGGCTCGTCATGGGAGCGATGGGAGAGGCAGCGCTCGTCGAGTTCGCGGACCTCACGGTCTCCTACGGGGCCGTGCCGGCCCTGGCCGGGGTCTCGGGCGCCTTCCCTCCCGGCCCGACGGGCCTGCTGGGCCCCAACGGAGCCGGCAAAACCACCCTGCTCAAGACGCTGCTCGGCTTCTTGCGGCCGGACCGCGGCCAGCTCACCGCGTTCGGCCTCGACCCCGGACGTACACCCCTCGAGGTGCGCCGGCGCATCGGGTACATGCCGGAGGTGGACTGCCACCTGCCGGGGATGACTGCGGCCGCCTTCGTGGCCTTCGCCGGCGAGCTGTCCGGCTTGCCCCGCGACGAGGCCATCAGCCGCGGCCACGAGGTGCTCTACTACGTCGGGCTGGGCGAGGCCCGCTACCGGACGGTGGATACCTACTCGACGGGCATGAAGCAGCGCGTCAAGCTGGCCCAGGCCCTGGTGCACGACCCGGACCTCCTGCTCCTCGACGAGCCCACCAACGGCCTCGACCCCGAGGGCCGCGACGAGATGCTGGGCCTCATCCGCGACGTCTCCACGCGCCGGGGCATGAGCCTCATCCTCTGCTCCCACCTGCTTCGCGACGTGGAGCAGGTGTGCGAGAGCGTGATCGTGCTCAACCAGGGCAAGGTGGCGGCGTCCGGGCCCATCGCGGAGCTGACGGGCCCGCGGCGGTCCGTCTACGACGTTCGCCTCAAGGGCGACGCGGCGGCGCTGCTGACCGACCTCAAGGACCTCGGGTGCGAATGGCGCGAGGCCGACGACGGGTACCGCGTGTTCCTGTCCGACGGCCTGGGGCCGGAGCTGATCTTCCGCGCCGCGCGGGACTGCGGCGTCCAGGTCCGGTACCTGCGGCCGGGGTCGGAAAGTTTGGAAGACGTATTCCTCCGAGCGCTGGGACATGGGACCGGCGGGACGGCCGGAAAAGAGACTGGCATTGAAACGGAAACACGCACGGCTTCTTCCGAGCGCTCGGTCGCTCGGCAGGACCGAGCGCTCGGTGAGTGATGCCTATTTACGATCAGGTGTATCGCCGCTACGAGGCCCGCGCGCCTCTGCGCGCGCTGCGCTTCTGGCCCATCA
>DAINRN010000602.1:0-2433 GCA_036741815.1 Acidobacteriota bacterium | reverse complement strand
CCTCGCGCGAGACCCGTTCGGTGACGCCCGTGGACCGGGTCCCCGCCTAGACGAGCATCCGGACGCCGGTCCACAAGAGCCGCAGGGCCCAGACCAGCAGCAGGATCGCGAGCCCCGTCACGAGCAGCGCGTACCACCGGCCGCGCACGCCCTGGCGGCCGAAGTGGATCAAGAGGGTGGCCACGGCCGTCCAGACACCCGCGCCGAGCATGAGGGCGGTGAGCAGCAGCACGGGATGGATCCGGGACCCGCGCGCCGTGGCCGCGGCGTAATAGCCGCCGAATACCGACATCCAGAAGACGATGGTGAGCGGGGACAGGAGCGCGACCAGGAAGCCCTCGCGGTAGGCCGCCAGCCTCGAAGCGCCGCGGCCCGCGTCGACGGTGGCCGCCGGCGTGGGGCGCCAGGCCGAGATCAGGTTGGTGATGGCGAGGTGGCCGAGGAAGAGCCCGCCTCCGATCGACAGCAGGATCTGCACCGAGGGACGGTTCACGAACGGCGCGGCGCCCAGGATCACGAGCGTCGCATAGAGGATGTCGGCGGTGTCGGCGCCGAGGACCAGGAAGACGGCCCGGGACGCTCCGTCGCGCAGCCCGCGAGCGACGGCCAGGGCGTTCACCGGCCCGGGCGAGGCGGCCAGGGCGAACCCCAGCAGCGCTGCCTGGCCCAGGTCGCTCAACACGATGTGCGCCGTCCGCCGCCAACCGGGTCGAATCGACCGTTCATGAGGTTGAGCGTCTGACCCTCAAGCGAACTTGTAAGATAGCTCACACCGCGTGGAACGGCCGGTCGCTCTCGCCCGCGAAATCGGTACAATGCCTGTCGCTCTCAAGGCCGATTGCGCCGTCTTTTCGACGTGGAGGAAGCATGAGCCGACTGTCGGGTGTCGCTGCCGCCATCCTCGCCCTTGCCCTGGTCCCCGCCGTGCCGGCGGGGGACGAGGCCTGGGTCACCCTCGATCGCGGCACCGCGCAGCAGGCCCTGGTTGGGCTGGCCGCCGCCGGCCGTCCGGGCGCGTTGGTGATCGTGGACGCGGGACGCCCCGAGGCCCTCAGCACCGCGGCGCGCGAGTCCGACGTCGTGGTGGGGCGCATCAGTGTCAGCGAAGTGGAGCTGCTGCCCGAGATCCTCCACGCGGCGCGGAAGCGCTGCGGCGGGTTCAGGCGGCACTCCAGCCGCGAGGAGGCCGAGCAGGCGGCCGCGCAGGCCAACGATCCCGAGCACCGCGTGCTGCCCCCGCAGATCGGCTACACCATCGACAACGGGCCTGTGGTGAACGCGCTGCTCCCGCGCATACAGGAGCCGGGCATCAAGACCATGATCGTCGCTCTGGGCGATTTCTACACCCGGCGTCACACGTGCCCGACGGGACTCCAGTCCGCGACCTTCATCCACAACCGGTGGCAGGCCATGGCCGCGTCCCGGCCGGACGTCACCGTCGAATACTTCGACCACGTCGTCACGAACCAGCCGTCGGTCATCCTGACCATCCCGGGTTCGACGCTTCCATCCGAAGTCGTCGTGCTCGGAGCCCACCAGGACTCGATCTCGGGCAGCGGCTGCACCTCCCCCTCCGCCAAGGCCCCCGGCGAGGACGACGACGCCTCGGGGATTGCGTCGATCACCGAGGTGCTGAAGATCGCGCTGCGGATGGGCTACCACCCGCAGCGGACGGTGAAGTTCATGGCCTACGCCGCGGAGGAGTCCGGCCTGCTCGGATCCGACGAGATCGCGCAGGCCTACAAGAACCAGAACGTGAACGTCGTGGGCGTCCTCCAGCTCGACATGACGAACTACAAAGGGTCGACCGGCGACATCTACATCTACACCGACTTCACGAACGCGACGCAGAACACGTTCGTCGGCAACCTCGTGACCACCTACCTGCCGGGGCTCGTCAAGGGCAACAGCGCCTGCGGATACGCCTGCTCGGATCACGCCTCGTGGCACGCCCGCGGCTATCCCGCGTCGTTCCCGTTCGAGTCGAAGTTCGGGGAGCATGACCCGTTCATCCACACCCCGCAGGACACGATCGAGAACTGCGGCAACACCGCCAACCATGCGGTGAAGTTCGCGAAGCTGGCGGCGGCCTACATGGCCGAGGTGGCCAAGGGCGGCCTCACGTCGAACTGAGGGCGAGTCTCCTCCGCACCGCCGCCGCCGCCGCTCTGGTGGCGTGCTTCCTGCTCCTGGCGCTCCGCCACGTGGACGGCCAGGACGCCACCTACGACGAACGCTTCTACTTCGGCGCCGGCCGGACGATCCTCCAGGGCACCTGGGAGGGAGTGATCCTGCTGCACCCCCCGCTGTCCTACTACGTCGCCGGCCTGCCGCTGCTGGGCGTGAAGGGAGAGGCGTCGGCGCGCGATCCGCGGCAGCTCCTGCTCTGCCGCATGGCCGTGCTCCTCGCCTTCGGCCTGCCGCTGCTGCTGA
>DAINRN010000601.1:544-2436 GCA_036741815.1 Acidobacteriota bacterium | reverse complement strand
AGCCGGCCGCGTCGGCGCGCAGCCGCGCGCCGCGGGAGCGGCGGCCTCGGGCGCGATACCGAAGGCGGACTTCACGAGCGCGAGGCATTCGTCCAGCCGCGCGCGGTCGTTCACGTGGAGCGTGACGAGCGGCTCGCCCTTCTCGACGGGATCGCCGACCTTCTTGTGGAGGATGAGGCCCACCGCGGGATCGATGCGGCTGTCCACGGTCTCCCGGCCCGCCCCGAGCAGCATCGCCGCGTGGCCCACGGCGCGGCAGGCGATGCGCGCGACGCGCCCTCCTTCCGCCGCGGGCACGTCCACTCTCTCCCGTGCCGCGGGCAGCCGCCCGGGCTCGTCGCAGACCCGCGGGTCGCCGCCCTGGAGCTCGATCACCTCGCGGAACTTCGCCAGGCCGGCGCCCGAGCGGAGCGCCTCCCGCACCCGGGCGCGCGCCGCCTCCATCGTCGGCGCCGCGCCCGACAGGGAGAGCATCCACGCGGCCAGCTCGACGGACAGCTCCTCGAGGTCGCGGGGGCCCCGGCCGCGCAGGGTCTCCACGGACTCCACGACCTCGAGGGCGTTGCCCACCGCGCGGCCCAGGGGCTGGTCCATGTCGGTGATGAGCGCGGCCACCTTCTTGCCCATCCCGCGGCCGATCTCGACCATGGCCTGGGCCAGGGCCCGGCTGTCCTCGAACGACTTCATGAACGCCCCGTCGCCCGTCTTCACGTCGAGGACCAGGGCGTCGATCCCCTCCGCCATCTTCTTGCTCATGATGGAGGCCGCGATCAGGGGCCGGCTCTCCACGGTCGAGGTCACGTCGCGCAGGGCGTAGAGCTTGCGGTCGGCGGGCGCGATCTCCGGCGTCTGGCCGATGAGGCCCAGCCTGGCCTTTCGCAGGACCGCGCGGAACTCGTCGAGCGACAGGCCAACGCGGAAGCCGGGGATCGACTCCAGCTTGTCGAGCGTGCCCCCCGTGTGCCCCAGGCCGCGGCCCGAGATCATGGGGACGAAGACGCCGCAGGCGGCGGCCAGGGGGGCCAGGATGAGGCTCGTCTTGTCCCCCACGCCGCCGGTGGAGTGCTTGTCCACCCGGGGCCCGGGCAGGTCGGAGAGGTCGAGGACCTCGCCCGTCTCCATCATGGCCCGCGTGAGGGCGACGGTCTCCGCCGCCGTCATCCCCTTGAAGAAAACGGCCATGGCGAAGGCCGAGGCCTGGTAATCGGGGATCGCGCCGCGCGTGTACCCGTCGATGAACGCGGCGATCTCCGCGGGCGCGAGCTCCTGGCCGTCCCGCTTGCGCTGGATGACGTCGACGGCTCGCATGCTCGGCTATTTCTTCTTGAGGCGCTCGACCTCGGCCCAGAGGTCGCGCCGCTTGCGGACGGGGACAGCCGGGGGAGGGGCCGGCTCCGGCGGCGGGCCCATTCCCGCCAGGACCTGGTCCATGAGGCTCTTCTTGTCCACCGCCGTCTTGGACTTGCGCTTGGGCGGGACCTGGCCCTTGCGATAGTCGTGGGTGTTGTAGCAGGTGCGGCAGGTCACCTTGGCCACGTCCGTTCCGTTGAGGCTGGCGATGTCGTGATTCATCAGCAGCCGGCACCGCGGGCAGTAGTCATCGATGACGTCGCCGAGCCTGGGCGAACGGTCCGGCATCGGAATCCTCCGGGATGGGGCGCTCGGAGTATACTCCGCCGTCCGGCCGAACGAGCACATGCCCACCCCCGAAGCGGACTACTACCGGCTGCGCACCGAGTGGCTCCGCTTCAAGAGCCAGCTCTTCGACGGCCTCACCGGACTGCCCGCCCTGCCCGCGGTGATGGAGGACGTGCGCCGCATCGTGGAGTCGCGCGGCGCCGCCGAGGTCGTCTACCTCGACCTCGGCCGGTCGGGCGGCCAGGAGATGAAGC
>DAINRN010000601.1:0-534 GCA_036741815.1 Acidobacteriota bacterium | reverse complement strand
GGCATACGACGAGGCGGTGCGCGAGTTCGCGGGCCTGCTGCTGACCCTGCGTGACACGGGGCCGCTGGGCCCGCAAGACATCGTGTGCCTGCACACGGTGCGCTCGGACCGCTTCCTGGTCTTCGTGGCCGGCAGCGACGACGCCCTGGCCGCCCGGCGCGCGCCCGGCGGCCGCAAGGAGCAGGTGGTGGGCGCGCTGCGGCGCGCCATCGACCAGAGCCCGGCGGACAGCCCGCTGCGCAGCTTCCGCCTGGCCTCCGGCCACGCCCGGATCGCGAACGACCCCGTGGTCCGCTCGGAGCGGGCCATCCAGCAGGCGGTGGCGGCGGCGGTGCTCATGAGCCTGCTCGAGCGAGAGGGGATCGAGGCTGTCCGGCGCGACGAGCTGTCGCGGATCATCGCGCTCGGCGACGTGCGCGCGGTCTTCCACCCCATCGTGCGCCTGGCGGACTGGCAGGTCATCGGCCACGAGGCCCTCACGCGGCCCGTGGGCGAGGGCAGCTCCTTCGACTCCGTGGAGGAGCTGTTCGCCTT
>DAINRN010000600.1:0-2437 GCA_036741815.1 Acidobacteriota bacterium | reverse complement strand
GAGGCTCCGCGATCCCATGGCAGTCGCGGTCAGGTCCAGGACCTCGAGCAGCGTGCCCCGCCGTCCGCCGTCGACGAGGTTCTCCACGAGCTCGAGGTTGCGACGGGAGACCGCGTCGATCACCAGGCCGTCGTCCGCCGCGCGTGTGCGCAGGCCGGTGACGTGATCGAGCGCGCGCTTCTGGGTGTCGCGGAGGTAGCGCAGCGCCGCGCCGCCCGCGGCCACCGCGAGGGGAAGCGACTCGCAGCCGAAGGCCTGCAGCGTGGACACGCCGAGCTGGGCGAGCAGCTCGCGTCGAGCCGCGCGCGGATCGAACGCGCCGGCGTCCAGCTCCGCCCTGGGGATGGCCGCCTCGGGCTGCGCGGGGTCCCGCAGCCAGTCCGGGAGGGGGGCGCCGCGGGGGACCAGCAGCTCGCGCGGCCCCGTGGCCGCCAGCTCGTCGCGCAACCGGGACCAGCAGTCCGGGCCCGCCCATTCGGCCACGGAGAAGTCGCCCGTCGTGGGCTCCAGCCACGCCGCGCCCAGCCGCCCCTCCCCGGGGACCAGCGCCACCACGTAGGATGCCTCGCCCGGCTCCACCGCCGAGGCCTCGAGCTGCGTCCCCGGCGTCACCACCCGCACGACCTCGCGCCGGACGACGCCCTTGGCGGTGCGCGGGTCTTCCATCTGCTCGCACAGCGCCACGCGGAAGCCCTGCTTCACCAGCCGCGAGACGTACCCCGAGACCGCGTGGTGGGGCACCCCGCACATGGGGATGCGCGTGCCGTCCTTCTCCTTCGAGCGCGACGTCAAGGCGATGTCGAGCGCCTTGGAGGCCACCACGGCGTCGTCGAAGAACAGCTCGTAGAAGTCGCCCATGCGGAAGAAGAGCAGCGCCTCGGGGTGCTCCGCCTTCATGCGGTGGTACTGCTGCATGGCGGGGGTCGTGGGGGTGGTCGTGGTGGACAGGGGCCTTTACCCGAAGAATGCTTCCGCCCGTGCGAACGGCTCCTTTTTCACGGCCACGGTCGGAAAGTATAAGCTACCGAGGTTCCGCGCCGCGGCGCTTCCGAAGGAGGTCTCCTGCGGGTCCTCGCGGTCGACACCACCACCGCTCGGGAGAGCGTCGCGCTCGCCGAGGGCGGCGCGGTCCGGGGCGAGGTCCGGCTCAGCCCCGTGGACGGGCACTCCACGCGCCTGATGGGCTCGATCGCCTTCCTCGTCGACGGTCTCGGCCTCCAGCCCCGGGACGTGGACGGCTACGCGGTGGCCGCGGGCCCGGGGTCCTTCACGGGGCTGCGCGTCGGGATCAGCACCGTTCAAGGCCTGGCCCTGGCCGCCGATCGTCCCTGCGCGGGCATCTCGGCCCTCGACGCGCTGGCCGCTCGAGCCGCGCCGGCCCCGGGCGGGATCGTGGCGGTGATGGAGGCCCATCGCGGCGAGGTCTTCGGGGCGATCTACGACGGCGCGGGGCGGGCGGTGGGGGAGCCCGGGGCGAGCCCTCTCCAGGCCCTCCTCGAGCGGGCCCCGGAGGCGGCCGTGTTCATCGGCGACGGCGCGGAGCGCTACCGGGCGGAGATACTCGCCGTCCGGCCTCGCGCCTTCTTCGCCGCGCGGAGCCTCTTCCTCGCCGGCAGCGTGGCCCTCCTGGGCGAGGCCGCCCTCCTGGCGGGCCGGGGTGTGGCCGCGGCGGCGCTGCGCCCGCTCTATCTGCGCGACGCCAGCATTCGAAAGCCCGGCGCATGACCGCGCCTTCCTTCGCGCTGGAGGCGGCCACCGAAGACGACGTGCCGGCGCTGGTGGCCCTGGAGCGCCAGTGCTTCAGCCAGCCCTGGACGGCCCAGCACTTCCGGAGCGCCATGGCCGATCCGGAAGTCGGGCTGGTCCTCGTCCTCCGGGGCGTGGCGCCGCCGGGCGATCCGGGCCGCGGCCTGCTCGCCTATTGCAGCTTCCAGACCGTGGTGGACGAGATGCACATCCACAACCTCGCCGTGGACCCCGCGCAACAGGGACACGGGCTGGGCCGGCGTCTCCTGGAGCTGTCGCTGGCCCTCGGCGCCCGGCGGGGGGCGGAGCGCGCGCTGCTGGAGGTCCGGCAGAGCAACTGGGCCGCGCAGCGCCTTTACCGGTCCCTGGGCTTCCGGGGCGTGGCCGTGCGCCGAGGGTATTACACTCACCCCAGCGAGGACGCGCTGATCCTGGAAAAGACCGACCTGGGCGCCGTGCGGGCGGGATCGGCTTGAACCTTGAAATGGGTTCTTCAGGCATGTTAGTTTTCGACTCGGGGGAACCCTCCCGTCTCGCCCATGACGGTCAACGCTTTGGTCACCATTCATCCCACACGCCTGGAGGTGCCGATGTCCCAGAATCTGCTCAAGGACACACTCCTCACGCAGAACGAGGAATACCGCCGGCTGGATGCGCAGCACCACGAGTACGAAGACCGACTCACGACCCT
>DAINRN010000599.1:0-2440 GCA_036741815.1 Acidobacteriota bacterium | reverse complement strand
TCCGCCGGCGCCAACTCGTCCCGGGACGAATACGAAAGGTAACAATTATCCTTGCGGAATCCGTAAGTCCTCGGAATGGCTCTTCAGCCGCGCCGGGCGATCAGTGCCGCGGACGAGCCCGTCACGTCGCGGTAGCGGCTCAACCAGGCGAGTAGGGCAATAGCGGCGGCCGCGGACACTGCGGCCATCGCCACCGGTACGCCCCCCGCCGCTCCGCCCACGACCGCCGCGAGCAGGATCAAGAGAACGCGCACCGTCTCCAGCGAGAAGGCCCACGGCTTGCGCTCGAGCAGGCCGCCGAGGGCCACGAGGGAGACGAGGATCACGGCGGCGGCCGCGGCCCGCGGGCGGGCGGCAAGGTCGTCCTGACGGAAGAGCAATACGGTGGTGCCTCCGAGCACGATCAGGAACTGCACGAAGACGTAGAGGGCGAGGCCCCCAGGTGCGGCCGTCTCGTACTTGACGTGGCCGGGATCGACCTCCGGCGGGGGCACGAAACCGCCGAGCTCCGAGGGCTGCCAGCCGGGCGGCTTCAAGAACAAGCGGACCTTGTCCGCCAGGCGCTTCGAGCGCCGCGCCGTCTGGCCCAGCTCCACCCAGTAGTGGAGGTGCGCCCAGACGGGGTTGAAGCTCCGCAACGGGGTGGTGATGCCGTAGGCCGGCTCCTCTTCTTCTTTCTGGTAGGTCCCGAACAGCCGATCCCACACGATCAGGATCCCGCCGTGGTTGCGGTCGATGTACTTCGGGTTGCGGCCGTGGTGCACGCGGTGGTTGGACGGAGTGTTGAGCACCCACTCCAGCGGCCCCAGGCGGCCGATGGCGCGGGTGTGGATCCAGAACTGGTACAGGGTGTCGATGGACGACACCGTCAGGAACATGAGCGGTGCGAAGCCCAGGAGCGCCAGGGGCAGGTAGAAGATCCAGGAGAAGGCCGGCTGGAACGCGCCCTGGCGCAGGGCCACGGCCAGGTTGTACTCCTCGCTCTGGTGGTGGACCACGTGCGCGGCCCAGAAGGCGTTCACCTCGTGGCCGGTGCGGTGGAACCAGTAGTAGAGGAAGTCCACGCCCAGGAAGCACGCCACCCAGGCGGCGGGGGAGCCGGGGATCGAAAAGAGCCGGTAGCGCTCGTACACGAACACGTACCCCGCGAACAGCGCCGTCTTCAGGAAGACCGTAAGGAGCTGGTCGATGATCCCGCAGCTCAGGTCGTTGATGGAGTCGGAGAGCCGGTAGAAGTCCTTCTCCTGGACGCGGGTGATGACCAGCTCCAGGAGGATGAGGATGAGGAAGACGGGGATGGCGAGGACGATGTAGTTCACCGGCACCTCGACGGCTCGCGCGATTCTAGCGGAAACGTCGGCCGGTTAGAATGAAACCCTCCATGCCCACCGCCGAGCTGCTGGCCCAGCACAACCTCACCGCCGAGGAGTACGAGCGCATCGTGAAGGCCCTGGGCCGCGAGCCCAACCTCACCGAGCTCGGCCTCTTCTCCGTGATGTGGTCCGAGCACTGCTCCTACAAGAGCAGCCGGATCCACTTGAAGACCCTGCCCACCGCGGGCCCGCGCGTGGTGCAGGGGCCGGGGGAGAACGCGGGCGCGGTGGACATCGGCGACGGCCTGGCCGCGGTCTTCAAGATCGAGTCCCACAACCACCCCTCGTTCATCGAGCCGTACCAGGGCGCGGCCACCGGGGTGGGCGGGATCCTGCGCGACATCTTCACCATGGGCGCGCGGCCCATCGCCATCCTGGATTCGTTGCGCTTCGGTCCCCCCGGCGACCCGCGCAGCCGCCGCATCCTCGGAGGCGTGGTGGCCGGCATCGGCGGGTACGGCAACGCCTTCGGCTGCCCCACGGTGGGAGGCGAGGTCGTCTTCGAGGACTGCTACGCGCTGAACCCGCTCGTCAACGCCATGTGCGTGGGTATCGCCCGCACGGACGCGATCTTCAAGGGCCGCGCCGAGGGCGCCGGCAACACGGTCTTCTACGTGGGGGCCAAGACCGGCCGCGACGGGATTCACGGCGCCACCATGGCCTCGGCGGAGTTCGGGGCCGGCAGCGAGGAGAAGCGGCCCACGGTCCAGGTGGGCGATCCGTTCATGGAGAAGGTGCTGCTCGAGGCCTGCCTGGAGGCGCTGAAGACCGGGGCGGTGGTCGGTATCCAGGACATGGGCGCGGCGGGCCTGACCTGCTCCACGTCGGAGATGGGCTCGCGCGCGGGCACGGGGATCGAGGTGGACGTGGCCAAGGTCCCCAAGCGCGAGACGGGCATGACCGCCTACGAGGTGATGCTCTCGGAATCGCAGGAGCGGATGCTGCTCGTGGCCGAGAAGGGCCGCGAGCGCGAGGTCATGGACGTCTTCGAGAAGTGGGACCTGCACGCCGAGCCCATCGGCCGCGTCACCGACGGCCAGCGGCTGCGCGTGTGGAACGACGGCACG
>DAINRN010000598.1:0-2443 GCA_036741815.1 Acidobacteriota bacterium | reverse complement strand
CTGTGCGCGGTCGTGATCCTGTTCATTGGTCACATCTTCGACTGGCTGACGCCGGTATTCGCGGGCGAGAGCGAGACCCTGGCCGCGGTCCTGCTCATCCAGGAGGGCATCGTCCAGCCGCGCTCCGACAACACGCTCCGTCCGTCCGCGCCCGTCACCCGGGCGGAGGCGGTGGGAATGCTGGCCAGGGCCGCGCTGCGCGCGGGGCCGCCCGAGCTCGTCTCCGCGGAGTTCCGCTCGGCCTCGGCCGCCGGCATGAGCGTCAAGCGGGGCGAGGAGCTGGAGACGCATCGCCTGAGCCCCGACGTCAGGCTCTTCCGTTCCCTCGACGGCAGCGTGCAGGCGCCCTCCGAGCTGATCCTTGAGGCGGGGGAGAAGGTCCACTTCGTGCTCCACGAGGGGAGCGTGGCCTTCCTCGAGGTCCAGCAGAGCCTGATGGGAGCGGCCGCGGACCGCGACTCGCGGTACTACCGCTGGGAGGTCCGGATGACGCCCGGCGAGATCGCCAGCGCCGCCGCGCGCTACGGCACGGTGGGCATGGTGCGCGACGTGGTGCCCCTGCGCCTCGGCGTCTCCGGCCGGGTGGTGGAGATGGCCATCCGCGGCACCGACGGCGAGATGGTGGTCAAGGGGCTGAAGGTGCGCTGGTCCCTCGGACTGCGCGAGAACCTCTTCGTCGTGGACCGCGAGATGGACGGCACGGGCGGCGTCGGCCGCTTCATCTTCACCGGCAAGGGCTGGGGGCACGGCGTGGGCCTCTGCCAGGTGGGCGCGGCGGGCATGGCCCAGGCGGGGTCGCGCTTCGAGTCGATCCTCACCCATTACTACACGGGCGTGCGGCTGGCCCTGGCGCGCTGACGCGGCGCGCGGACCGCGCGTTTTGACACTCCCGCCCGCCGCCCCTAGAATTCGCGGGACCCGATGGCCGCGACCGTGCCCAAGCGCGTCGAGCCCTTCCTCGTGGCCGGCGGCCTCAAAGGGCAGGTCTCGGAGCTCCCCATCGCCGACGTCCTCCAGCACCTGCGGATCTCGCGCGCGACCGGGATCCTCTCGCTGATCTCGGGGGGCGCGCGCAAGGCGCTGTACGTCAAGGACGGCCGGGTGGTGTTCGCCTCCAGCAACCTGCCCAACGACCGCCTGGGCGAGATCCTGATCCGCGAGGGCAAGATCACCGTCGAGGAGTACGACACCTCCATCAAGGCCATCTCCAAGGGGAAGCGCCAGGGCAAGGTGCTGGTGGAGATGGGGGCCCTGCGCCCCAAGGACCTCTGGGAGGGCGTGCAGTTCCAGGTGAAGGAGATCGTCTACAGCGTGTTCCAGTGGGACGACGGCCAGTTCCACTTCGAGGAATCGTCCCTCCCGGAGAAGGAGCGCATCACCGTGGACCTCGACATCATGGACCTCGTGCTGGCCGGGATCCGCAGGATCGACGCCAACGGGCGCATCCAGGTCCGCTACCCGGAAGGCGACCTGCTGCTGGAGCGCAGGCAGATGGACGTCCGGCCCGCGCTGGAGTCGTACGAGGAGCACGTCCTGAAGCTCGTGGACGGCGAGCGGAGCGTGCTGGAGGTCTGCGCCGAGAGCGAGATCGGGGACAACGAGACGCTGAAGGTCCTCTACGCCCTGCTCAGCACGGGCCTCGTGCGGGCCAAGGGCAAGAAGGTGCGGACGCTGGACCAGGACTTCGTGCCGGAGGACTCCCTGCACGCGGTCCTCAACTCCTTCAACCAGATGTACGGCTTCATCTTCCGCTACATGGTGCGGGAGGTGGGGCCCATCGCGGAGAACGTCCTCGAGAAGTACCTGGCCGGCCTCCGCGAGGCGCGCAAGGAGGTGCTGGCCGGGGTGAAGCTCCAGAAGGACGGCACCCTGGACGGCGCGCTCCTGGAGCGGAACCTGAACCGGCTGCCCGAGGAGCAGAGGCGGCAGCAGCTGGTGGACTCCCTGAACGAGCTGCTCTACGCGGAGCTCCTGGCCGTCAAGCGGACGCTGGGGGCCGAGCACGAGGCCGCCATCATCCGGGCGTTCCGCGACCGGTAGCCGCCGGCGCCCCTCGTCGTGACCCGCCAGGAGATCAAGGGCGCCATCATCCTCCTGGGCCTGGCCCTCCTCTGGACCGCGTGGCGGCTGTGGCGGCTCGGCTAGTCGCGATCGTCGGTCCCACCGCCGCGGGCAAGAGCGCCCTCGCCCTCGCCCTGGCCCGCGAGCGCGGCGGGGAGATCGTGTGCTGCGACAGCCTCCAGGTCTACTGCGGGCTCGACATCGGCAGCGCGAAGGCCACGCCCGAGGAGCGCGCCGCCGTGCCGCACCACCTGCTGGACGTGGTGGACCCCGACCAGGGCTTCTCGGCCGCGGAGTACTCCCGGCAGGCCCGCGCCGCGCTCCACGGGATCGCCGCGCGCGGGCGGCTCGCCGTCGTGGCGGGGGGCACCGGCCTCTACCT
>DAINRN010000597.1:0-2446 GCA_036741815.1 Acidobacteriota bacterium | reverse complement strand
ACGCCGAGAAGCCCTCCACCGAGGGGCGCACGGTGGTGCTCACGCTGGACGAGTCCATCCAGCACTCGGCGGAGCGGGAGCTGGACAAGGCGCTCCTGGAGACGGGAGCGGTGGCCGGGGTGGTGGTGGTGATGGATCCCGCGAGCGGCGAGGTCCTGGCCCTGGCCAACCGGCCGTCCTTCAACCCCAACCGGTTCGCCGCCTATCCGAGCAGCCGCTGGAAGAACCGGGCCGTGGCCGACGCCTACGAGCCGGGCAGCATCTTCAAGATCTTCACCGCCGCCGCCGCGCTGCAGGAGGGCGTGGTGGACCCCGACGAGACGATCGACTGCGGGGGCGGCTTCATCGAGATCGCGGGGACGCGCATCGACGACCACCGCGTCTTCGACCAGCTCACGTTCCGCGACGTCATCGCCCGCTCCAGCGACGTGGGCGTGATCCGCGTGGCCCAGCGCCTGGGCCGCGAGAGCTTCAACCGCTACATGCGCGCCTTCGGCTTCGGCACGGCCACGGGCGTGGAGCTGCCCGGCGAGTCCAGCGGCCTCCTCCGCCCGCCGTCGCGGTGGAGCGCGCTCTCGCTCGCCTCCCTCTCCTTCGGGCAGGAGATCGGGGTCACCGCCCTGCAGATCACGGCCGCGGTGGGGGCGGTGGCCAACGGCGGCTACCTGATGAAGCCGTTCGTGGTGCGCGCGGTGGAGGACGAGGCGGGCCGGGTGGTGAAGTCGTACAAGCCGGTGGCGGTGCGCCGCGTCTTGGAGCCGCGCACGGTGGAGGTCCTGACCGACCTGCTGAAGGGCGTGGTCAAGACCGGCACGGGACAGAAGGCGGCGCTCCCGGGATACACGGTGGCGGGCAAGACCGGCACCGCCCAGAAGATCGACGCCACCGGCCGGTACTCGATGGCCGACCACGTGGCCTCTTTCGTCGGGTTCGTTCCCGCCGCGCGGCCCGCCCTGGTGATCCTGGTCTCGCTCGACACGCCCCGCGGCCTGCTCAACCACGGCGGCGACGTCGCCGCCCCCGTCTTCGCCCGGGTCGCGGAGGATGCCCTGCGCCACCTGGCGGTGCCCTCGGAGGACCCGGACCGCGTCCTCCGGGCCACGGTCCACCGCGCCGTTTCCGCCACGCCCGCGGCCTATACCCCCGGCGCGCCGGCCGCCCCGGGCCCCGCGGACGGCGACCCCGCCGAGATGCCGGACCTCTTTGGCCGGCCGGCGCGCGAGGCGGCCCTCGCCGCCGCCCGGCGCGGCCTGGCCGTGGAGCTGCGGGGGTCGGGACGGGTCGTCGGGCAGTCGCCGGAGCCCGGCACGAGGCTTGAACCCGGGATGGTGTGCCTCTTGAGGCTGAGCCGCAATCCCGTGCTCCCCGCCAGCGAGGGCCAATGACCCTGGCGGACCTCCTGGCCCGCCTCCCGCAAGGCGAGACCTCCGCCGACCCGCGCCTGCCGGTATCCCACGTCACGCACGATTCCCGCCTCGTCCAGCCGGGCTCGATGTTCGTGGCCATCCGGGGCCGGGCCGTGGACGGCAACACGTTCGTGGACGCCGCCCTTCGCAAGGGGGCCGCGGTGGTGGTCTCCGAGGCACCCGCCCCGCCCGGCGTGGACTGGGTCCGGGTGCCCGACGCCCTCGCGGCCCTGGCCCTCTTCTCCGCCGCGGTCCTGGGCGATCCCTCCCGCGCGCTGACGCTGGTCGGCGTGACGGGGACCAACGGCAAGACCACCACCGCCTACCTCATCGACGCCGCGCTGCGCGCGCATGGTCAGCAGGTGGGCCTGCTGGGGACGGTGCAGTACCGCATCGGCGACCGGGTGGCGGAGGCAGTGCGGACGACGCCCGAGGCCTCGGACCTCCAGGCGCTGTTCCGGGAGATGGTGGCCGCCGGCTGCACCCACGCCGTGCTCGAGGTCTCGTCCCACTCCCTGGAGCTGAAGCGCGTCCACGGCTGCGAGTTCCAGGTGGCGGTGTTCACGAACCTCACCCGCGACCACCTGGACTTCCACGGCGACATGAACCGCTACTTCGCGGCCAAGCGGATCCTCTTCGACACCCTGCTGCGCGAGGACGGCTGGGCCATCCTCAACGCCGACGACGACCGCACCCCCGGCCTGGCCGCCACCACCCGCGGCCGCGTCTGGACGTACGGCCTCGACCGGCCGGCCGATCTCAAGGCGCGCGACGTCGTGCTGTCCCTGGAGGGCACCCGCTTCCACGTGGACTCGCCGGCGGGATCGTTCGAGATCCGCACACCACTCCTCGGGAGGTTCAACGTCCAGAACCTCCTGGCCGCGTTCGGCACGGCGCTCGCGCTGGGCGTGCCCCCGGAGACCGCGATCGCCGGCCTCGTCTCGCTGGCCGGCGTGCCCGGCCGCCTGGAGCGCGTGGCGGTCGGCCAGGACTTCACGGTCGTCGTGGACTACGCCCACACCGACGACGCGCTGCGCAAC